>NZ_JBSYOO010000005.1:0-57762 GCF_058244675.1 Candidatus Thiodiazotropha sp. AKIB8
ATGAACTCTTTGCCATCGATGGCTGCAAGATGCCGTCTAATGCCTCAAAGGAATGGTCGGGTACATTTAAAGAGCTTGATCAAAAGCGAAAAAAGATTAAACGCCAGATCCGTTACAACATGGATCAATACAAAAAACAAGACAAGCATCAGCGTCGTGATGATGAACGTGATCAGCGACGAAAGAAAACAATAGAAACATTGAATCAAGCGTTTGAGAGGATAGATAACTTTTTAAAGTCGGAAAGCCCAAGGATGGGGCAAGGCAAAATAAAAAAGGAAGTAAAGAGTAATATTACAGATAATGAAAGCGCCAAGATGACGACCTCAAAAGGCACAATCCAAGGCTACAATGGCGTGGCTGCCGTCGATAAGAAGCACCAGATTATTATTGACGCACAGGCCTTTGGAGAGGGCCAGGAACATCATACGTTAAAACCTATCCTTGAATCCGTTGAACAGCGGTATCAGCGTCTAAAGATCAATCAAGAGATCATCAAGAGCAATATTATAGTTACAGCAGATACCGGCTTTGCCAATGAAAACAATATGCAATATCTGCATGAGAATAAAATCAACGCCTATATTCCGGATAACAGATTCAGAAGCCGTGATCCTAAATTCAATGAGCAGAGAGAGAAATATGGCAAGCGCCATCAGGTGGGTAATAAGAAATCACAAAAGATAATCTCTGCTAGTGAGTTCAATTTTGTAGAAACAAGTATGACCTGTGTCTGTCCAGCAGGTCAGCAACTGAGCTTTCGCCGTGAAGGCGAGGATAAACTCGGTAATCACAAAGCCTTCTTCGAGGGAAAGCTATTACAATGCCGTCACTGTGACATCAAACAGCGTTGCATGAAGAATCCTGAATCAGCAGATCACCGCAAAGGCAAAGGACGACAAGTCTCGTTCATATTAAATAAGAGTGACAAACCAAGTTACACTGACTGGATGAAGCAACGTGTTGATAGTGAAGAAGGCAAACAGATATATAGTCACCGAATGTCGACTGTAGAGCCGGTCTTCGGTAATATCGGAACAAATAAGGGACTCAAACGATTCAGCCTAAGGGGCAAACGTAAAGTCCAGGGTCAATGGCAACTCTATTGTATAGTCCATAATATCGAAAAGATTATGAATTACGGAAAGATAGCAGCGTAAAGAGGCCAATCAGTAATAAATAGCTTCGTTTTTCGAAGTAGTTTAGATATTAAAGGATACATAAAGTATGTTGAACATTAATATTACTGAAGAAAGTCGCACTGCGACTTTTTTGTGTTTTCTTCAGCCTCGTTATGTGAGAAAGGATCGATAAATGAAGGATCAAGAAAAATCCAAAAAAATGCTACCGAGAGCAGAAGTGCTACTTATTGTACTTAGCTTCGCGCTTATTGGTGGTTTTATTGGTGTGTTAGTGCGGCTTTTCTATGGCTCGATAACTATTCTCCCAATTTCTGCCTTAATAATTGATATTGGTCCAGCAATACTTATTGGAGCCATTGTCGGTGGGATATTAGCCTATAAATTTCCGCGTGTGGCGTCCGTAGTAGCTTGCTCGTTACCAGTAGGTTGCGAAGTAAGTTGAAGGTGAGTTACCACATAACAAGCAAAGCAGCCGACGCTGTAAAGTACGCGGCTGCTTTGAACGTTAGGTTTTCAAAATGAAAAGGAAAATTCTTACATTTATCACAGCTCTATTTGGTGTTTCTGGATTGGTAGTAGCTGCAGTTCCATTTATAGCATCGTTGAATGTTAGTGAGCGAGCGTTAGCAAATCGACCGCATATTCCTATCGACCACATTGGAGAAGGTGAATCTGAGATAATTACCTCCGAAGGAGCTACCTATTCGATGACATTTATGGTGTATCGATCTTTGAAGGGAAATGTGCGTGTTTGGAAAATCCCGGTTTATAAAGGAAAAGTAATCCTACCAGACATTCATTGGGGAAGGTGGGCAATGTTATGTGATGAATTCACACTAGATAAGGTGAAAAATGTTTTTAGATGCCTAGATGAGCATTTACAACAATATAGTTGGGTTACAGATGAGATGCTGTGGGATGTAGATGGAAAGAATTTAGGTAAATTCACTGAAGATATGATTCTAGCAAAAGGAGTTCACTATTCTAAATACTTCGTAGTTGGTGTAGCCCCAAAATGAAACCTACCCAGCAGCGCAAGACGGACTTCGGTGCTGGCGCGCCTCTGCTGGTTCGCTGAACGTTATATGCTAGTAAATAGCAGATCTATAGCCGAAATTATTTCTACCCTAAATGCTTCGACTTCCGTTACTTGGGTTCGAAGCAGAGATTCCGGAACAGTTGTAATTTGATGGGTTAAAAGTACAAACTCTTTATCACTTATCTTTATTAATGGGCAAAGCTTTTTGGCAACCCTATGTTTTATCGAACCGGGTGTTGAAAAAGGTATAACTACTCGTGAATTAAGTTCATCGAGTAAATCATTTTGTACGTTTAGAAAATAAGGGTATGTTTTCTTTGTTGCCTTATCATCATTTTTATAAACCGAAAATTGACTCATTAAAAATCTCTGAATGAATCAGAAAACAATCCATGTTCCTCAACCAATTCGTTCAATGATTCGATGGCTTCCCTATTATCACTTTTCCATTTTTCACGCTCGCTTTGGCGTAATTGTTGAGCTAGTGCTCTCTCAAGTGTGGCTGAGAGGTTTATTTTCTGCGCGCGAGCTTTTGAAAGTAAGTCGCTATTTATACTTAAATTTGTTGGTTTCTTCGGGGCTTTTGAGTCATAAAACTGTGGCATTAGAACTTGCCTCCTAGATGTAATGCGTATACTCAATGCGTATAAATAGTTTACATTGTGAGTTAGCATATAACAAGGCAAATCACTCGGATGAAAAAAGGCTGAGCTGCGCTCTGCATTTACTGTCCGGTTATGGCTGGTAAAAAGGTTAGAAGATACATCCATATGTTTGTGAAGAATCCTGATTATTTCCACACATTTGTCACTAGAGAGTTGATAGTAGATTGTGTGGCTTATAACGGGGAAATTCTGATAGCCAGGTCTAATCTAATCGCAGGCGCTTCCAAGATTTGGATTTTCAGCTAACTGATTGAAGGAATCATCGAGCTGTTTAAGATACTTATTGCGCTGGTCTTTCGCCCACCGCTTCTGAGTGAAAACAGCAATAGCCATTAAATCATCTCTGGCTTTATTTTAAGCGAAAAGTTACGAGACAAATTTATACGTAGCGAGGCAGACTGGACGGGATGGCACTCTGTTGATGTGGCCATGGCGGCATTAGTAGGTATATTTTCGTTTTGTGGGGCCGTTTTCATATAGGTTAACCACGGTTTTATCGGATGCAGTCGCTAACGCTTCTGCACCGCTGATAGATACTTTATACATTACATTTGAGTGCATTATGAAAAGAATATTATTGGCTGGATCAACAGGTTACTTGGGAAGCTATATTGCAAAGGAACTTCAAAAAAGATCCTGCTTTTTTAGAACGATTGCTCGAAACCCAAAAAAACTTGAGCAAAATAATATTGAAGCCAACGAAGTGCTTAAGGCGGAACTGACTGAACCAGATTCCATCAGTGAGTGCTGCAAAGGTATTGATATCGTTATTTCAACAGTTGGCATTACAAGGCAAAAAGATGGTCTTACTTATATGGATGTAGATTATCAAGCTAATATGAATTTGTTGAATGAAGCTAGAAAAAGTGGAGTTAAAAAATTTATTTATGTTTCAGTTCTAAATGGTGACAAGCTTAGAAATTTGAAAATATGTGATGCGAAAGAGATGTTTGTTGAGCAATTGAAGAAGTCAGGGTTAGATTATTGTGTTGTTCGTCCGAATGGGTTTTTCTCTGATATGTCAGAATATTTTAAAATGGCAAAAAGAGGGAGAATATATCTTTTCGGAGATGGAGAGCTGAGAGCGAACCCAATCCACGGTGAAGACTTAGCGACTGTTTGCATAGATGCTATCGATAAGCCGTATAAAGAGGTTGAAATAGGAGGCCCTGAAACAATCACTCAGAATGATATTGCATTGATAGCTTTTGACATTTTGGGCACTAAGCCGAAAATAACTTATATTCCAGATTGGGTAAGAGTTACCATTCTCAAAATGGTCAGGTTATTAACTGGAAGTAGAGTATATGGACCAGTTGAATTTTTCATGACAGTCATGTCAATGAATATGCTAGCCCCTGAATACGGCAAACACACGTTAAAAGAATATTTCACGATTTTGAACAATACCAATGTATAACAACCGCTCGCTCACGGATTAAAAAAAGCGTTCGTTCTTCGCTCCGCATTTTATGCCCTGTGAAGAGGACGTTAAGGCTGTAGAAAAAAACTTTATAATATGTACGCCCTGCGCCCTATTCGAAAGTAATTGTGATTATCAACTATAGGGGGTCTAGAATTTACGTGGGTACGAAAAAAGATAAACAGAAAATGGTCGATAATTATTTCTATGAAAACTAATGAAGTTTTCTACATTCTCGATAGATCAGTATAATGAAATACATTTGTAGAGACTGTGGGTATAAAGTCGTTAAGAAGTCGAGTAAAATATCCTGTCCGAAATGTAATTCAATTTACATATTAAACAAGGAATCTACCTCAAATAGAAAAGTAACTGAGCCTAATGGAAGAAAGCCATTAATAGTCATTATACATTCAAGAGTTACATCTTGAATGTTTGATTATAGTTTCGATTCCTTTATCAAAACGGGTAACTCTCTTCTTTTCAAGTAGAAGTGTCAGATCTGGTTGAGACCAGTTCATCTAAATCTAAAACTGGTTCTGCGGTTTTATTCAGCTCTATGTTGATACAACCTCTGCGATCTCTTTCTCTCTGTCTGCCTCTTCTTTGAGAACCCGCAAAGTGATTTCCGCTGTTCTCATAATGTGTTGTTCTATGGCGTCGCAGGCCCGTTGTTTATCCCTGGCCAGGGCAGCATTACGTAACTCTTCGTGCTCTTGGTGCAGATCCCGGGGGATCTCTGTGCTCAAGGCGATGTTGCGATAGCGTTTGTGCTGATCATAGAGGATGCCGTAAAAGCGACGCAGCCATTTTGAGGTGCATCCGGCAATCAGCGCTTCATGAAAATCGTGATTGCGGATCTCCCACTCTGCCGGGTCTCTCTTTTCGGACTCCTCTACTTTCTCAAGTTGATAAAAGGTTGCCACGATCTGGGATTCCCAGGCATCGTCTCCATGTTCGATGCTCTGACTCAGGGCCTGTTTCTCCAGCAGGATACGCATGCGGGTAATGTCGGCGAGGTCTGTCTCTGACATTGGAGCCACACGAAAGCCGCGCTGCCCCTCGGCTGTGACAAATCCATCAGCGGTAAGGCGGCTCAGGGCTTCACGAAGTGGGCTTGCGCCAACGCCGTAGCTCTCCCTCAGGTGCTCAATACGTAGTTTCTCTTCCGGCTGCAACACCCCATGAATGATGTCGGACCTTAGCTTTAGATAGGCTTGATCGGTCAGGGTCCTGGCACCGTTCTGTGTGTTGCCATCATTGTAAGTTCTTGCCATAGCAGCATTTTCCGGTTAACGACTGTGAGGGGAGAGCAAACTATACCCTACCTTCTATTTATATGCGCAACAGTGACTTTTATCAATATTCTAGTCGTTTAATATGGATTTACAAAAAATATCGATAATAATCTTGCAAATCGATAAAATATCGCTATTCTTGTGTTTATCGATATTTTGGAGCGATTACCATGTCCTACCAACTTACCATCGAACCCACCGGTGACGAGGTCGAAGTCGAAGAGGGTCAGAATATCCTGGATGCCTGTCTTCGAGCGGGTATCTGGATGCCTCATGCGTGCTGCCATGGTCTATGTGGTACCTGCAAGGTAGAGGTGGTTGACGGTGATGTGGAGATTGGTGATGCCTCAAATTTTGCTTTGATGGATATGGAGCGTGACGAGGGGAAGGTGCTGGCCTGTTGTGCAACTCTTCAGTCGGATACGGTGATCGAGGCCGACATTGATGAGGAGCCCGATGCCCGTGTTATTCCAGTCAGGGATTTCGAAGTCGAAGTCGTCAGGCTGGAAAACCTGACCCATGATGTGAAGGGGGTGTGGCTGCAGTTGGATGGAGATGGTATCGACTTTCAGGCTGGCCAATATATCAATCTCTATCTGCCTGGGATTGAAGTACCTCGCGCCTTCAGTCTGGCCAATAAACCATCTGACAGCAATCTTATCGAATTGCAGATCCGTCTGGTTGCAGATGGTCAAGCGACACCGATTATTCACAACGATCTGAAGGTCGGCGACAAGTTGAAAGTCACCGGGCCCTATGGTCGTTTTTTTGTGCGCAGCTCCCGTACCGAACCGATGCTGTTTATCGCTGGGGGTACTGGTCTTTCCAGTCCCAAGTCTATGATTCTCGATCTGTTGGAGAACGGCTCTACTACTCCAATCACACTGCTGCATGGTGTACGTGCGAAGCGGGATCTCTATGACCAGGAGCTGTTCAGCTCTCTGGCTGAAAAACATCAGAACTTCAGTTATGTCCCTGTGCTTTCACAGATGGAAGAGGGGGATGAGTGGCGTGGGGAAACCGGTTATGTCCACGAAGCGGCACAGCGTCTTTTCGATAACAGCTTTGCCGGAAACACTGCCTATCTTTGCGGTCCCCCGGTAATGATTGAGGCGGCAATTCGTGCCTTGATGCAGGGCCGTCTGTTTGAAAACGATATTTTCACCGAGCGTTTTCTCACCAAGGATGAAGAGAGTCGTAAACGCAGCCCGGTATTCAAGAGGCTCTAGTGCGATTTGAAATCTATGTCGAGGACAAGGATGCCAGTTTCCATTGTGGTGATGAGCAGCGCCTGTTGCATGCGATGCAGGCCCAGGGTTTAGGCTCGATTCCGGTTGGTTGCAAAGGCGGCGGCTGTGGCGTCTGTCGTATCCAGATCACCAAAGGAAATTACGAGACCCGCAAGATGAGCCGCACCCATGTAAGTGAGGAAGAGGAGCGCCTGGGCATTGTTTTGTCGTGCCGTGTCGTCCCCAAGAGCGACCTCTGTTTGAGGTTGGCGCCGAAACCGAATCAAGAAGTATCCGAGAGCGCAGTATAGCGCTCCGTAAATAGAAGAAGCATAAGCACAATATCAACGATAGTGGGTGAAGACCCAATAGGAGGAGTTCATGGCGGTAACTAGCGACGATCAGGCGGTTCGATTTATCCAGATCACTCTGGGCGAAGTGGGTGTCTCCAGGGATCAGTTAAAGATCGATGGTTTCACTGAAACAGGTCACCAGGAGAATGCACGCCACTTTATGAAGAGCTGGAGTGAATTTGACCGTAGTAATGATGCGTCTGGGCATAAACGTAAAGAGAAGAATTGAAGATGGCTGTAATAACTGTCAGTGCAAAAAGTCTCCATTGGCAAAGTGCCATGGAGGTGGTGAAGGCTGCCAATCGGCGAGCTGAGGAGTTGGGTGTCACGGTGAATGCCGCTGTTGTTGACCGGGGTGGCAATCTGCTTGCTTTTCAACGTCACAACAATGCGGCCCTGCACTCTATCTCGATCTCTATAGACAAGGCCTATACCGCGGTGAGTTTCGGTTTTCCCACTTCGGAGTGGATGTCGGCAATCGGTGATCAGCCGGCTCTACGTGAAGGGCTGGTACAGCGCGATCGGCTGGTGATTTTCGGTGGCGGTCTGCCTATCCGGGTGGATGGTGAACTGGTTGGTGCTGTCGGTGTATCCGGCGCTTCGGAAGCTGAGGATGAGCAGTGCGCTTTGGCTGGATTGGAAGCCATCGGGATTGCCACAAATTGAACAAAACCCCCGATGCATGCAGCGGGAAATCTTAGGACATAGGCGTAATGACGGTGAATAGAATGAAAGAGGTCAAACACTTCATCAATGGTGAATTTGTCGGATCTGCTTCGGGCAAGTTGTTCGACAACATCAACCCGGCGACTGGGGAGAAGATCGGCATAGTGCATGAGGCAGGTGCACCAGAGGTGGACGCAGCAGTGAATGCAGCCCGTGCAGCTCTGCAGGGGGATTGGGGCAAGATGCCACTGGCGGAACGTACCAACCTGTTGCACAAACTGGCGGATGGTATTACCGCCAGGTTCGATGAGTTTCTTGAGGCGGAGTGTCTAGATACGGGCAAACCGCAAAAGCTGGCCTGTCATATCGATATCCCGCGGGGTGCGGCCAACTTTAAGATCTTTGCCGATGTGGTGAAGAATGTGCCGACTGAGAGCTTCATGCTGGATACGCCGGATGGGCAGGGTGCACTCAACTATTCAGTACGTAAACCCAAAGGTGTGATTGCAGTGATCAGTCCCTGGAATCTGCCCCTGCTGTTGATGACCTGGAAGGTGGGTCCGGCACTGGCTTGTGGCAATACCGTGGTGGTCAAACCATCAGAAGAGACTCCGTTGACCACTGCGCTGCTGGGTGAAGTGATGAACCAGGTGGGGATTCCGAAGGGGGTCTACAACGTAGTGCATGGTTTCGGCCCCAACTCTGCCGGTGAGTTCCTCACCCGCCACAAAGGGGTTTCTGGCATTACCTTCACCGGCGAAACCGGAACCGGTTCGGCGATTATGAAAGCGGCTGCAGATGATATTACCGACATCTCCTTTGAGCTTGGTGGCAAAAACCCGGCTCTGATCTTTGCCGACTGCGATATGGACAAGGCTATCGAAGGTACCCTGCGCTCAGCCTTTGCCAACTGTGGTCAGGTCTGTCTGGGGACAGAGCGGGTCTATGTTGAACGGCCGATCTATGAAACCTTCGTTGAGCGGCTGAAAAGCGGTGCCGAGGCTTTGAAGCTGGGCAAGTGGGACGACCCGGAAACCGATTTGGGGCCGCTGATCAGCGAAGAACACCGGGATAAAGTGCTCTCCTACTATCGTAAAGCAGAGGAGGAGGGAGCTACTGTAGTCACCGGCGGCGGCACCCCTGAAATGGCCGATTCTCTGGCATCAGGCGCTTGGGTAGAGCCGACCATCTGGACCGATCTGCCTGACGATGCTGCTTGTGTACAGGAGGAGATTTTTGGTCCCTGTTGTCACATCCGTCCTTTCGACAGCGAAGAGGAGGCGATCGCTCTGGCCAACGATACCGAATATGGCCTGGCAACAGCGATCTGGACCGAGAACGGCTCCCGTGCCCATCGGGTTGCGGCTCAAGTGGACGCAGGCATCGCCTGGGTCAACTCCTGGTTTCTGCGCGATCTGCGCACCCCCTTTGGTGGCTCCAAACAGTCAGGTATCGGCCGTGAAGGTGGCGTTCACTCTCTAGAGTTCTACACCGAACTCAAAAACGTCTGTATCAAGCTTTGAGGAGTTATCGATGTTGAACGAACAACGTATAGATGAGCTGGGGGACGAGCTCTATCAGGCCCTGAGTCAGCGGCAGATGATCGATCCGCTGACGGAGCGGGAGCCGGAGATCACCATGGAGGATGCCTACCACATCTCCCTGCGAATGGTGAACCGACGGGTTGAGAGCGGTGAATCGATCATTGGTAAGAAGATTGGTGTCACCTCAAAAGCGGTGCAGAACATGCTCAATGTGCACCAGCCGGATTTCGGTTATCTCACTGATCGAATGGTCTACGGTAATGGCGATGAGATGCCGATCAGTGAACAGCTGATCCAGCCTCGGGCAGAGGGGGAGATCGCCTTCATGCTGAAGCGTGATCTGATCGGCCCCGGCGTCAGTAATGCTGATGTATTGCGGGCTACCGAAGCGGTAATCCCCTGCTTTGAAATCGTCGACTCCCGCATCCGGGATTGGAAGATCAAGATCCAGGACACGGTGGCGGACAACGCCTCCTGTGGACTATTCGTGCTGGGTGACAGGGCGGTGGATCCACGCAAGGTTGACCTGGCAACTGCAGGCATGGTGGTAGAGAAGAACGGACAACTGCTCTCTACCGGCGCTGGTGCTGCAGCACTCGGTTCACCGGTGAATTGTGTCGCCTGGCTGGCCAATACCCTGGGCAGCTTCGGCATTCCCCTGAAAGCGGGAGAGGTGATCCTCTCTGGCTCTCTGGTACCACTCGAACCGGTGGTGGCGGGAGACTTTATGCGGGTGGAGATCGGTGGTATCGGCTCTGCTTCGGTCCGTTTCACCTGATTTTCCATGAGGAGCTGGGATGCAGGTAAACATAAGAGCAAGGGCTGAGGCCCTGTTAAATCTACGAGGTTAGGATTAATGAACAAAATCAACGCCGCCCTGATCGGCTCCGGCAACATCGGTACCGATCTGCTCTACAAGGCACTGCGCAGTGACTGGATCAATCCTGTCTGGATGGTGGGTATAGACGCCGCTTCCGAGGGGTTGGAGAGAGCCCGTAAGCTGGGCCTGAAGACCACCCATGAGGGGGTCGACGGACTGGTGCCCCATATGAAGGATGACAATATTCAGATCTGTTTCGACGCCACATCTGCCTATGTACACGGGGAAAACAATCGCAAAGTACAGGAGCAGGGCTCGATCATGATCGATCTTACTCCGGCTGCGATCGGTCCCTTCTGCGTGCCGCCGGTCAACCTCAAGGATCATGTCGGCAAGCGTGAACTGAACGTCAACATGGTGACCTGCGGTGGACAGGCGACCATTCCAATGGTTGCCGCAGTCAGTCGGGTACAAGCGGTGGCTTACGGGGAGATCGTTGCTACGGTTTCATCCCGCTCAGCCGGGCCTGGCACACGCAAGAATATTGATGAGTTCACCCAGACCACATCCGGTGCTGTGGAGAAGGTTGGTGGTGCCAAAAAAGGTAAGGCGATCATCATCCTCAATCCTGCGGAGCCGCCATTGATGATGCGCGATACCGTTCATTGCATCACCGAAGATGAGCCTGACCAGGCTGCCATTACGGCGTCGATTGAAGCGATGATCAAGGAGGTACAGAAGTACGTGCCTGGCTATCGATTGAAAAACGGTCCGGTGTTCGACGGTAACCGGGTCTCGGTATTCATGGAAGTGGAGGGGCTGGGTGATTACCTGCCAAAGTTTGCCGGTAATCTGGACATTATGACTGCGGCCGGTCTGCGCACTGCGGAGATGTTCGCGGAAGAGATCGTCAACGGAACATTAGTATTGCAAGCGGCATCGGCCTGAGGAGTAAATCATGAATCTATCCGGTAAGAAAATAACCATCCACGATATGAGCCTGCGTGACGGCATGCATGCCAAACGCCATCAGATCAGCCTTGATGAGATGGTTGCTGTGGCCTCGGCCCTGGATGAGTCCGGGGTGCCGATGATCGAAGTCACCCATGGCGACGGCCTGGCCGGGGCATCGGTGAACTACGGCTTTCCCGCACACAGTGATGAAGAGTATCTGCGGGCGGTACGCCCATATGTGAAACAGGCGAAGATCTCAGCGCTGCTGTTGCCAGGTATCGGCACGGTACCTGAGCTGGAGATGGCTGCCGATTGTGGTGTGGATACCATTCGCGTGGCGACACACTGTACCGAAGCCGATGTCTCTGAGCAGCACATCACCAAGTCCCGCGAGTTGGGCCTCGACACAGTCGGCTTTCTGATGATGGCGCATATGGTCGGCCCAGAAAAACTGATCGAACAGGCGAGACTGATGGAGGGTTTCGGTGCCAACTGTATCTACGTTACCGACTCCGCAGGCTACATGCTGCCCGATGATGTAAAGCTGCGACTGAGTGCAGTGCGGGAAGCTCTTCAGCCAGAAACTGAACTGGGTTTTCATGGTCACCATAACCTCTCACTGGGGGTGATCAACTCATTGGCAGCGGTGGAAGCCGGTGCTAACCGCATTGATGGTTCTGCTGCAGGGATGGGCGCAGGCGCCGGTAATACCCCTCTTGAGGTGTTTGTCGCTGTAGCCGAGCGGATGGGTGTCGAGACCGGTGTTGATCTGTTCAAACTGATGGATGTGGCAGAAGACCTGGTTGTGCCGATGCTGGACCGTCCTATCCGGGTGGATAGGGATTCTCTGACACTGGGTTATGCCGGGGTCTACTCCTCCTTCCTGCTGTTTGCCAAGCGGGCTCAGGAGCGTTATGGCGTCTCATCCCGAGATGTACTGGTTGAGCTGGGTAAGCGGGGCATGATCGGTGGTCAGGAGGATATGATCGAAGATGTGGCGATGGAGATGGCCAAGGCGCAGGGGGCAAACTGATGGGTACTTTGACAGAGACACAGATCGCGGAGCTGGCGGAGTATCTGGAAAACAGTGAGCTGGAAGCGAAAGACGCCACCAAGATCACTAGCCAATATCCTGATATGGACTTCGAGGATGCCTACGACATCCAGTTTGAGATTCGTCGCCGCAAGGAGGCAAGAGGCACCAAGATCATCGGTCTGAAGGTGGGTCTTACCTCGCGGGCGAAGATGAAGCAGATGGGGGTGGAGACACCGATCTACGGTTTTCTCGCCGACTACTTCGACCGTCCCGATGGCGGCGAGATCGAGACCGATCAGCTGATCCATCCCAAAGTTGAGGCCGAGCTGGCATTTGTCACTAAGGCACCGTTGCGTGGCCCAGGTTGCCATATCGGCAATGTGCTGGCCGCGACTGACTTCGTCATCCCGGCGGTGGAGATCATCGACTCCCGATATGAGAATTTCCGTTTCGACCTGATCAGCGTAATCGCTGACAACGCCTCCTCATCCCGCTTTGTGCTGGGCGGCCAGATGGCCGATCCCGCCGATGTGGATATGCGCACCCTCGGTGTGGTGATGGAGAAGAATGGCGAGGTGGTGGAGCTGGGCGCTGGTGCCGCTGTATTGGGCCATCCTGCTGCCAGTGTGGCACTACTGGCCAACATGCTTGGTGAGCGGGGTGAGGAGATCCCTGCTGGCACCCTGATTCTCACCGGCGGTATCACTGCGGCTGTGGCGATGGAGAAGGGAGATTGCCTGAATGTTAGATACCAGGGATTGGGCAGTGTCGGGATGCGGTTTGTGTGAAGTGAGATTGAGATGGAGTTCCGAGGTGAGACATCGATGGTGCGGCAGGGCCACACCCTACAGAGGATTGGTGGGTAGGGTGCGGCCCTGCCGCACCGAATAGTGTACTTAGTGTCGGCATCACCGCTGCTGTGGCGATGGAGAAGGGTGGCTGCCTGAATGTGGGCTACCAGGGAATGGGTAGTGTTGGTATGCGGTTTGTGTAGGGTTCGGCCCTGCAGAAATGCATAGATATGAAAATAATAACCACCCATTCTGAAACTGAACGGGTTGGAGACAAGAGGATCAGCAGATGAGTAAACATCATCGAACGAAACCACTCAACCCTTGGCATGCCGTCCCCTGGTTGTTCATAACGCTATTGATCGGTGGCTGCGAAGCCCCTTTGGATCTGACCCTGGTCGAGCGGGAGATAAAGAAACCGATCTACCGCTTTGATCAACTGAAGGCAGCAGCTGCCAACCATCGCCGGATCATTGCGGTGGGTGACTACGGCACAGTACTGACCAGTGTTGATAAGGGTGAGAGCTGGCAGCGAACCCAGCTGCCGACAAAATCCTCACTGATCGCAGTGAGCAGTTGTGAAGATGGCAGCTTTGCCGCTATCGACACCGTGCGCAAGGTCTGGTTCTCCGATGCCCAGGGTGGTGAATGGCAGGCGACCCAGCTGGAGACCATGGAGAGTCCCATGGCAATCAGTTGTGACCCCTGGGGTCGGCTCTGGGTCACCGCCAGTTTCAGTACCCTGATCCATAGCGATGAGAATCGTGGTAATTGGCAGGAGGTATCCCAACAGGAGGATATGCAGTTTACCTCGATCCAATGGCTCGATAGGGATAATGGTGTGGTTGCCGGGGAGTTCGGCTCGCTCTACTTCACCCATGACAGCGGTGAAAGCTGGGAGCGGGGCAATGATATCCCCAACGAGTTCTACCCGATGGCAGCCTGGTTCCGCACCCTGGATGAGGGCTGGGTTGCGGGTTTGAGCGGCACCATCCTGCATACCAAAGACCGGGGAGAGAGCTGGCAACGCCAGGACTCGGTCAGTAAGGCGCCAATCTATAGTCTGATTCCCCAGGGGGAGCGGCTCTACGCCACCGGCGATAACGGAACCCTGCTAGAGCTGCAAGGCGACCGCTGGGAAAAGGTGCCTGATGCACCCCGTCTCTTCTCCTATCTGATCACCGCTATACCTCAGGGTGAGGAGCGTCTGTTGGTGATGGGTGGGCAGGGAACCATCAGCCCCATCGCAACCGAATTTGCAGGAGCTGTCCAATGACCATGCACGCCTTCTCCCACTGGTTGAAAAATATTGACGACCTGGTGTTCAAATTCCCCAAGGTCTTTCTCATCGTAATTGCTGCATTGACCATTTTCTTCGCGTTTCAGGTTCCAAAGGTGCAGATGTACTCTGACTTTGCCGACCTGTTGCCCCAGGAGCATGAGTACATCCAGCTGCATAATTCGATTCGCGACACCTTTGGTGGTGCCAATAATGTGGTGATGGCGGTGGTGGTAGATGAGGGTGACATCTTCACCCAGCAGACCCTGGCGCGTATTCACCGTATCACCCAGGCGGTGGATAATGTCAGTGGCGTCAACCACAATCTGCTCGCCAGCCTGACCCACCGAACTTCACGCAAGGTCTGGCTGACCGAGACCGGTGATGTCAATTCCCAGCCCTATTATGACCCACTCCAGGAGAGTTGGTCGGAAGATGAGCTGAACAAACTTCGCGATGATGTGATGAGTAATCCGCGGGTCTTCGGACTGCTGGTCTCCCCGGATCTCAAAGCGGCGCTGATCAAGGCTCAGTTCAATGAAGGGCAGTTGAACTATGATGAAATCTTCACTCAGCTTCAGCAGATAAGGGATCAGGAAGAGGCCGCCGGGGTGTCGATCTATGCCACCGGCCAGCCGATGTTGTGGGGCTGGGTCTACAGTTATCTCGATCAACTGTTTCTCATCTTCACTACCACGGTAGGGATCATGCTGTTCCTGCTGATCATCTATTTTCGTCGTGCCTACGGTATTTTGCTACCCATGTTCGGTATTACCATATCGGCGATCTGGGGACTCGGAATTCTCTCCCTGCTCGACTACAACCTGGATCCTCTGACCCTGGTAATACCTTTTCTGATCTCCGCCAGGGCCATGTCTCACGCAATACAGTTGGTGCAGCGCTTCTACGATGAGCTGGAGGAGGTGGGTGAGTCCCGGGAGGCTGCCCATCGAACCTTTGATTCACTATTCCGCCCTGGCAGCCTGGGCATAGTGTCGGATGCCATAGGCCTGTTGCTGATCGCCCTGGGGTCTGTGCCGATCAATGTGAAACTGGGTGTCTACGCCTCACTTTGGGCAGTCTGTGTGGTGTTTACCGTGCTGATTGCAGTGCCCCTGATACTCTCCCTGCTGCCGAAACCGAAACCCGCCGCCAAACGTTTGGCAGCAGAAGATGCCTTGTTCGGTCGGGTGGCCTCACTGGTGGCGAAACGACAGGGTGGGGTGATCGTCCTCGGCCTGGCTGGTGTGATTCTGCTGTTGGGTGCACAGCAGAGCAGTAAGGTGCAGATTGGCGAGTCGGAACCCGGTTCACCGATACTCTATCTCGATCACGACTACAACGTCTCTTCCAAGGTTATCAACGAGCGCTTCCCCGGTTCCGAGGAGCTCTATATCGTTGCCAGAACCGATGAGAAGGGGGGTATGAAACGGCCGGATGTGTTGCAATCCATCGAGTCTTTTCAGAACCATATGCTGCTCGACCCGGAACTGGGTGGTGCCAAGGCGGTACCCGATCTGGTGAAGCAGGTTAACCGGATCTTTCACTCTGACGATCCCCGTTGGGCGATCATTCCCGACAGCGAAGCCTATGTGGGTGGCTTGATGTTCGCCTATATGGCTTCCAGTCCAGTGCCGGGCGCACTTAAGGAGTTTGTTGATACCGATGACCGTGTGGCCAATATCGTCTTCTTCTACAAGGATCATCAGGCAAAGACCATTCGTCGGGCGATTCATCGAGCCAAAGAGTGGATAAACGATCCTGGCAATAGTGTTGAAGGACTACATATCGAACTTGCTGGTGGTCTGGTGGGTGTCACCGCTGCAATGAACGAATCGGCCTATGAGAGCAACATGTTGATCATTCCACTGGTACTGGCGCTGATCTTTGTCTTTGTCACCTGGTTCTATATGTCGCTCCATGCAGGATTCATCATGTTTCTGGCGATGATGTTCTGTACCGTCTCCACCTATGCCTACATGGGGCTGGCATCGATCGGCATTAACGTCAATACCGTACCGATCATTGCGGTGGGTATCGGTGTCGGTATCGACTACTCCATCTATATCATGGACCGGATTCGTGAGGAGACTGCAAAGGCCTCGGGTGATCTGCAGCGGGCGGTGTTGACTTCCATTGCCACCACCGGCAAAGCGATCGGTTTTACAGCGGCCTGTCTGATCGGTGGTGTGATCATGTGGGTCTTTATCTCTGATCTTCGTTTCCAGGCCGATGCGGCTCTGCTACTGGTAGTGATGTTGATACTCAATGCCCTGGCGGCGATGTTCCTGGTGCCCTCCTGGGTGATGATTTTCAAGCCGAGTTTCATCGGCAGCGCCCGCTACGATGATGATGGCGTACTCTATGCTGACAAGCCTCAGCGGGACATGGCGCTTACTTAACCAGTATTTGGTGGAGCATGGCCCCACCCTACACTCTTGATTCACCCGTTGGGTGGGGCCAGGCCCCACCAAAACCATTTGCAGAGCTATATGCAATGAGTCTCTTTGCGCTTTAGTAAGCACTAAGCTTCTGATCCCTCCCTCGGCCGGAAATGATTTCCGGCCTTTTTTTGCTCGTTGGTAATTATCGAAATAATCACAAATCATCATTTGATTAATTAAAATATCGATATTTTTACGATATCCGTAACCTGTTCGTTATTGCGTCAATTATATCTAATAAAAACAGTAAGTTATGAGTTGGCACGCCTGCTGCATAGTTAACTTTCGCTTACATAATTTCAGAAAGAGGAGGAGGCTAGGATGTTCCTAGAAAGTCACAAACAACTACCGGGAAGGGAACATCCGGTCTTTAAAGCCACACTGCTGGCTGCTGCTGTCACGACCTCTCTGAGCGGAGGCCAGGCCCTGGCCTATAGCTCGGAAGACGGTACTACACAGGTCAACGGATTTGTTGAAAACGCCACCTACAGCCGCCAAAACGTCGGTCTGAGTAAGATGCGCAACACGGTGTTGATCGAAGGCTCTAAGGATTATGGAGAGCAGGGGGCTTTTTCAAACATCAGCTTCGTTGGTGCTTTCCGTGCAACCTACGATGGCGTTTACGATCTCAATGACGATGAATTCGGCAACAACGCCGGTGGTTCCATTAATATGGAGTCTGTAGGCGGTGCCGGTTCAACAACCTGGGGTGCTTCCGATGTCTCAACCGGTGTGTTGGGATTTGGTTTTGATACCTCAGAAAACCCTAACGAAGGGTTGGTCAACCTGGGCAGTGCCATTCACGATACGGATGGTGGGGTCGGCCTTGGTGTGCCGGTTCGTCCCTGCGACGTAGACTCTCGTGGTTGCATCGATGACTATCTCGATTTCTCAGAGAGTGATCTGAAATACCCTGAATTCAACGATCGACTCGATTTTCTTCGAGAGGCCTATATCGACGCAACCCTGCCAACAGATAGTGCCGCAACCTGGAACTTCCGTCTCGGCAGACAGCAGGTTGTGTGGGGGCGTACAGATCTGTTTCGGGTCCTCGATGTGATCAATCCGGTGGACTACTCCAGACATAACATCTACGACGAGCTGGAGGATATCCGTATCCCGATGTGGATGGCCACTGGTGAGTACAGAATGGGGGCAACCGAGACCTTCGATGATCTGAACATGCAGTTTCTCTGGAACTTTGACAAGTTCCGACCCAACAGTCTCGGTCAGGGTGGTACACCCTATGCGATCCTTGATGCAGGTAGTTTTTTCCGGGCGATGAAGAACTGTTGGGATAACGGCTGTTCCGTCTCCAACTTTGCCGGGGGTGCGCTCTCAACCGATTTTCCAGAACATGTGATCGGTATCCGCGACGTACATCTTCCAGACTGGTCATTGAGCAACTCCCAGGTGGGTGTCAAGCTTGAGGGTGACTATTCGGGTGTAGGCTTCTCGTTGAATGCCTTGACCTACCGTTCCCAGATGCCTTCTCTGCGTGCGGTTGTGGATAACGCGGATAACCCCTTCACTACGGAAGTCGAGTCACAGAGCTACGACTATCTGATCGCCTTCGATATGTATTTTCCCAGGGTCAACCTGATCGGTGGTTCTCTCGACTTCTATGTGGATGACATCAAGTCGGTGTTTCGAGTCGAAGCGGCCTATACCCAAGGCGAGGAGTTTGCCAATACGCTGCGACCGGAACTCTATTCAGAGTCTGATATGTTCCGCTACGTATTGGGATGGGATCGCCCAACGTTCATTCCATTCCTCAACGATAAACGTGCCTTTCTGTTATCGGCGCAGCTGTTCGGCGAGTACATGGTTGATCACGAGCGGGAGAAGGTCAACGGTATCGAAGCGGGTAATCCCAATTGGGAGATCAACCACGTGGGTACCTTGCTCGTCAAAGGCTGGTATCAGAATGACCAGGTCAGTCCCCAGGTCATCATGGCCCATGATTTCAAGGCCCATGCCAGCGTCATCGCACCCTCAGTCGATTGGTTGATCAGTGACAACCTGCGGCTCACCGTGGGTGCCAACTTCAAGATCGGCGACGGCGCACAAGAGTATGACGATTGCCGCTCCTGTAACCCTTTTCCCCCGTTTACCGGCGATGGCGAACCGGGTGATCTTGCACTGCGAAATCTGGCTGGATACGAGCCCCTTGGTCGTTTCCGTTCCGGGCCTATCGGTATGGCCCAGGCAGAGGATGAGTTTCAGATCACCCTGCGATATCGCTTCTAAGTTTTGTTATGGAGGTTTTGAAAATGCGTTTGCTTAATACAACGCTGATGGCGGGACTATTGATAGCTGCCAATATTCCCGCCCAGGCGGCAACAGCGGAAGATGTGGAGAACAGCTTCTATCCCTATAAAAATGGTATCCCAACCCATGACGGACTACAGGTGGGTATGGTGATCGATCAGTCCAACGTGGCCCAGTTCAAAGATATCATCGATCCTGCGATGTTTGAGTTTGTCAGCCAGGGGTGGACCAAGATCACCGTCGGTGAGACCACCTCTTTCGATCTGCATCCCAACTATGTACAGGCCACCATGGATGGCCTGGGCAAAGTTAAGCTGGGCGAGAAGTCCGGTGAGATTGAGGGCTTTGTCGCTGGTCGGCCCTTTGCCGAAGAGCCATCGATGGATGATCCCAGGGTGGGGGAAAAACTCGCCTGGAACTACAAGTACGGTTACAACTGGGGTGACAATGCAGCGATCTATCCTTTCTACTGGAAATACAAGGATATGAAATCGGGGAAACTGGAAAGAACCATCAAGTTCAATTTCCACTTCCTCAACTATATGCACCGGGTAAACCAGGAGCCCCTGCCTGAGATCAGCCCAAATCCTTCAAAACTGTTTCGCGCCATCTACGTGCAGGCGCTGGAGCCTTTTGATGTTAAGGATACCCAGCTGCTGATTCATCGTTACGAAGATGACTTGAAGCGTGACAGCGCCTGGCTCTATCTCGGTTTCCAGCGTCGGGTACGTCGTCTGGCATCCGGTCAGGTGACGGATGCCTTTCTTGGCTCCGACGTCATGATCGAGGATTTCGAGGGCTATAACGGTCGCATCAATGATATGGAGTGGACCTTTAAAGGCACTAAAAACATCCTGGTGCCTTTCTATAACCACAATGCACTGCCTAATCTCTCTGAAGAGCATAAGGAGTCGGATGGTTATCAGTTCGTGCATATGGGCGACAAGGGCGACTGCTTTCCCCAGATCACCTGGCAGCTGCGTAAAGTCTATGAGCTGGAGAACAAGCCGAAGGATGCAAACCATCCGATCAGTAAGCGGGTGCACTTTATCGATGCTCAGACGTTCACCATTCCCCGTACTTTGACCTACGACCGTAAAGGGGATCTGTGGAAGAGCTGGCAGATTGGACAGGCTCATCCGGATCACCATCTGCCGAAGAACAAAGGCACTGGGGTGGCGATCGATGACTCCTTTACCATGATCGATGTGCAGGCGATGCACTGCACCACGGGGCAGTTCAAGGGTCAGGTTGATCCCAAGCTGAATCCTGCCAGAAAATTCACAGTACAAAACTTGAGAGCTTCCGGTCGTTGATACCGTGCTGTTGTCTGGCGGCTGTTGTCGCCAGACATTTTTTGAGGAGTATCGGAAAGCTGTTCCTACAGTGAATATCAGATACGGATTGATCTTAGATTAAGGATTTTGATGATGGCTGAATCGACAGACGTCACTCTCTACTTCAACTTCCGCAGTCCATACTGTTATCTTGCCACCAAGACCATGTGGTCGATATTCGACGACTACCATGTGCGTATGGTTTGGCGTCCATTGGGTGGATGGGATGGCCGCTCACCACCTGAAGAGGTATTAAAAAAGCTGCCGATTGCAAGACAGGATATGGCGCGATTTGCCAGGCGCCTGGGTATTCCAGTCAATCCACCACCGAAAACCACTGATCCAACCCTGGCGGGTGCCGGTTCATTGCTGGCTGAAAAGCGAGGTCTGCTGAGGCCCTATATCAATGAAGTGATGCGTAAGGAGTGGGCGGAAGGTAGCGATATAGGACAACTCGATATCCTTCTGGATGTGGGTGAAGCTGTCGGACTCCAGCGGGATGAGCTGGCTGCGGCAGCCACTGATTCAGATAATCAGACGCAGCTGCTCAGAAACTGGCAAGAGGCCGATGAGCGGGGTGTAGTCGGCGTACCCACTTTCATAGTCGGCGACGAGTTCTTTTGGGGACAGGACCGCATCGATTTCGTAGATGAACATCTGCGGGAATTAAGGCTTTCCCGCATATGAGTCTCAAACCCCAGCTCTATGATAAAGAGGAGTGTCCGTTCTGTTGGCGTGTGCGAATGGCGCTGCATCGCTGCGGGGTGGATTTTCAACGTCTGGCCTATGATGAGTATGAACATGAGTGGACCTCATTGACACCTTACAATACGGTGCCTGTGTTTAAAATGGGTGATTCGGTGATACACGATTCATCGGTGATGCTGGAGTATCTCGACGAAAGCTTTGGGGGGCTGTGGCCGTCTACCCCTGAGGCGCGTGCCTTTGCGCGGGGGATTGCCCTGTATGCAGACAGCGCGGTAGGCAGACCGGTCAGGGATCTGGTTTTTCAACGACGGGATCGGGCACCTGCCGAGTGGGATGAGGAGGTCATAGCCAATGCCATGGGGCAATGGCACAAGTCACTGCCCTATCTCGAAGAGCGGCTGGAGGTATCGGGCTATTTTGTCCCTGGTGGAGGTATCGCCGATTTTGTATTGGCAACACGCTTCGGGCTGGCGTTGGCATATGATATGCCTTCCCCCCGAAGCCCAGGATTGATGGCTTGGTTTGAGAACATCGCCGCTCAGGCAGAATTTTCAGAGACTGCTCCGGGTATAGTAAAAGAGAAATTGGATCGAGGCTGGTTGAGATGACAGACAATCAAGAGTTCCCAACTGACAACAATGATGAGGGTGATCCACCGGTTACGGTTATGGTGACCCGAAAGCCGGTAGTCGGTAAAGAGTCCGAGTTCGAGGCGTATGTCACTGGCATAACCCAGGCCGCCATGCAGTGGCCTGGACATATGGGCACCAATGTCTTCAGGCCCAACAAGCCTGATGGGAGCTATCGCATCGTGTTTAAATTCGATCACCGCAGCAATCTTGAAAAATGGGAAAACTCAAAGGAACGTGGTGAGTGGCGGGAGATTGCGGAGCAGGTCAGTCAGCCCCGGGAGATTCAGACCATCACAGGCATGGAGGCCTGGTTTACCTTGCCGGACTGCGCGATTAATGTACATCCACCGAAGTACAAAATGGCATTTCTGGTCTGGTTGGGGGTGTTTTCTCTGGTGACTCTGCTGAGTCTACTGATAGGCCCTTATATTGAAGGTCTGCCATTGGTGGTTAAAACGTTTACTTTAACCATTATCGTCGTTCCAACTTTGACCTATTTTGTGTTGCCCTTTTTGACCCGGTTGTTTTCGCGCTGGCTTTATCCCTCGGGCTCAAATCAAACTTGAGTTTTTTTCTCCTGCCCATGCTCAGTACCGGAATGGAAGTTATCTGGCATCTTTGTGGCTTCCACAGGAATTGAGGAGTCTATGAAACAGAGGGGTAATCGATTGGCACCGAGATGCGGAGGTGAATGCGTACGCCGGTTATGATCCGGCGTACGCAGTGACATACTAACCAGGCCTTGATCTGAGCCACGCTTGTAGCCCTGAGTCTATTAATATCTATGGCCTGGTTAGTAATTGCTGATGAAAGTTTTTGCGGTTTGAGTATTACTTTCTATGCCAGCATCTGCGTAATCACTCCCTTGTTCATGGTCATCCCGCCAAGTGAGATATTGCTGTTTCCGAAAGTGGTGATCGGTATTCCCATCGCATTGGCAAGGGTCACAAACAGGTCGTTGTGCGGGCGACCGGCGCCATTCCACCGGTAGGGGAAGTTGACGTCCTGATCAGTAACAGTCTGACCGTTTCTATGGTTAATTGCACTGAAGCGCATGTATTGACCTGTCTTTAGGTAGCCTTGTGCATCACCGATCACCAACCAGGGAAGGCGTGTCAGGTCGTGACTGCCATCGGAGAGTTGTGAGTGGACTACAACCAGTGTGTTATCGAGCAGGCTGGTTCCATCAGTCTCTTGCAGGTTGTCAAGGAAGTCGAGGGTGTATCGAACCTGGTCAAAGATACGCTTATCGGATGCGTCGACAGTAGCAATCGCAGCCGAATTTGTCAGTGCCGGAGAGTCGCCAGAGACCTCATGGTAGAGGGCATGGCTATCGGAAGTGCCATAATCACCATTGCTGTAGTTAAACTCATAGTCTGGTGGCAAGGAGAAAGAGAGATTGACGACACGAGTTGTGTCAGTGTGCAGTGCCGCCGCCGCCAGTTGAGCCATCAGCTCACAGTGCACCCGCCAGTTCGGATTACTTAGGCTGCCTTTTTGATAGCCCTCATCCAGCTGCGACCAGGGGTCGATGATCGAAGACTGCAATGGGCGGTTCGCGTCCCTTCCGCTGACTATATTTGAGGCGTTGTAGAGATCACTGCGCAGGTCTCGCATCTGTGTGAGTTTGACGCGATCTTCGGAACTCACGCTGTTCAGCAGCCGGTCATACTCACCACGTACAAAAGTGTGAAGCAGGGCTCTGCGGGTCTGAGCTGGTGTTTGAGTCGTTGCGTTTGGATCGAGTGGGGTCGGGAACAAGCGATCCCACACATCCGGCACATAGGTCATAAAGGGCACCTGCTGGCCAGGTGCTGAGTAGGAGAGATTACCCGTACTTCGATCCCATTGACTGGCGTGGGGTGTTGCTCGTAGCTCGAGGGACTGGAGGCGGGTGGCAGCCCCATTGGCCGCCAGCTGCTGTGCGATGAACTGATCGATGGTTGGTCCGGTACCGGAACTGGCTGAAACGCGGTTGTTCGCTGTCAGTGATTGCGTCATCCCTTCTATATGGGCGTTAGCAGGCCCTGTCGGGTCAACCATGGCGCTGAGCATGTCCAGGTGCTGAAATATCGTGGTTCGGTCTCGATAGGGATTGAGTGCACTCATCTTGTCACGGAAGGCCCATGCGGTATCGGCCTGATCCTGCGGCACCATCTGTGGGCCTGCCACGACCGGCTCCCAGCTGCCGCGACGGGCACCCCATTCGACCTCGATGAAAAGAATGCGCTGTGGTACGCCTGTTGCTGCCTGTGCACTGGGGCTGGACAGCCAGGGAAGCGAAGCACCAGCGGTAGTGGCAGCCATCATTTTGAGAGCGGTTCTACGGTTGATTCGTTTAGTCATGTCACTCTCCTGATTAGTTAATAGTTGGACGGCTGCGGAATGAAGGTGACATGACAAGTTCGATCACCAAAGATTGCATGCTGTCTGTGTTGGTCAGCTGGTTGCTGAGATTGGTGATTTCGCAAGCATCTTGACTGCTACTGTTGCGGCCAAGTGCAAAACGGAACATGTGCTCACTCATACAGCTACTCACAGTTCGACTTGTGGGTAACTGCAGTGCGAGGTCAACGGCACTTTGCACGGTTCCGGTGATGTCGGTGCCGGCGAAGCTGCCCGTGGCATCCACTTGGCAGCCGTTCTCCACGGCACGGTAGCGTCCCAGCGCATCGTAGTGTTCGAAATTAAAACCAGCACTGTCGATGGCATCGTGGCAGGCTGCACAACCCGCTGAAGCGGTGTGCTTGAGTGATACTTCATCTCGCGTGGTGCAGACCTGGGACTCATCGACAACAAGATTCTCATCAGGCATCCCGATAGCAGCAGGTGCTGGCGGGGGAGCGCAGACAATCCCGGTGAGGAACTGCACGCCACGCAAAATTGGCGAGTGACGGCTGTCGTGGGATGTTGAGGCCAGGGTACCTGGTTGAGTCAGTACGCCTGCACGTTCTGTCATATCCAGATTGACCTGAACCAGCTGGTCACTGTTCGGAGCCGCCACACCGAAGATCGGTGCCAAGCGGTCATTAACATAGCCATAGCTGCCGGACATAAGAACAGACCATGAGTCTGTGTTCCATAACGCATGTTCAACATATTTGATCACTGATGTCTTCAAATCGCTGCGTAGCACATTGTCAAACTCAGGAAATGCGTCTGTGTTAAGCGCCATAGTATCGAGCTTATAGAGGCCAAGCCATTGCACGAAGAAGTCTGTCAGAACCGGTCTGGCGCGGGGGTCGTTCAACATGCGATTGGCCTGAGCACGAAGGACGCTGTCTGTCAGCAGGCTACCATCTTCCGCTGCAGCCAACAGAGCGCTATCCGGTACTGTTGCCCAGAAGAAGTAGGATAAGCGCGAGGCGAGTTCGTAAGCATCCAGCTCCCTGGCATTGCCTACGGCGTTTGAGGAGCCAAACTCAGGACGATACAAGAAGTTTGGTGACTCAAGCAGGGCAGTGATTGCCAGGCTAAGGGCCTCCTCTGGTGTGGCTGCATTCAAACCACCATCGATCAGTGCGTCAATTGCAGTGCTCTCTTCAGCTGTCAGAGGGTGCCTGTAGATGCGTGGTGCGATATCGTTTAAGGCACTACGCGCGCACGCCTCATCATTGCTGTTACTGCATGGCGCCCAACTGGCCAGTGACTGGATTGCCGCTGTGGCAATGGACTCCGCTGCCGTGGCATATTGCTCTACAGCCAGTGCCGACGGCGCTTGGCCTTCAGCCGCATTGGTGAATCCGTTCATGCGTTGATCGACGGGTAGGTTCAAGCTCGGCAGGGATGCACCCGGGAACAAGCTTGTGACTGTGTTCTGATATTCGACTTGATTCAAGCGTCGAATCGGCGCACCTGAGGAGCCAAATACCGCTCCTGTGCAGTCAACCCCGCCGACAGTGGTTCCGGGATCACTGTCGTTATTTGCTTGGTCGTCGGAACCGGTGTCGTTGCCACTGTCAGTTTCTCCGTCATTCCCGGCGTCATCTTCGGTACCGGTATCGCTGCCACTGTCGGTATCGTTGCCGTTGTCAGTTTCTCCGTCATTCCCGGCGTCATCTTCGGTACCGGTATCGCTGCCACTGTCGGTATCGTTGCCGTTGTCAGTTTCACCGTCATTCCCGGCGTCATCTTCGGTACCGGTATCGCTGCCACTGTCGGTATCGTTACCGTTATCAGTTTCACCGCCATTCCCGGCGTCATCGTCTGAGCCGGTATCGCTGTCACTGTCGGTATCGTTGCCGTTATCAGTTTCACCGCCATTTCCGGTGTCATCGTCTGAACCGGTATCGTTGTCACCGTCAGTTTCGTTGCCGTTGTCAGTTTCACCGCCATTCCCGGCATCATTGTCTGAACCGGTATCGTTGTCACCGTCAGTTTCGTTGCCGTTGTCAGTTTCACCGCCATTCCCGGCATCATTGTCTGAACCGGTATCGTTATCACCGTCGGTATCGTTGCCGTTATCAGTTTCACCGTCATTCCCGGCGTCATCGTCTGAACCGGTATCGTTGTCACCGTCGGTTTCATTGCCGTTGTCAGTTTCACCGTCATTCCCGGTGTCATCGTCTGAACCGGTATCGTTGTCACCGTCGGTTTCATTGCCGTTGTCAGTTTCACCGCCATTCCCGGCGTCATCGTCTGAGCCGGTGTCGCTGTCGGTATCGTCTTCATCATCAGTTTCGGAATCATCCCCGGTCTCAGTATCATCCTCTGAGCCTGGAACAACATCTACCTCGCTTTCAATCCCATTCACCAGGAAACTGCTGGGCATCTTGGCCCCACTGGGTGATGCGATAAAACCAAAGGTTACCTCGTGGTCAGGTTTTACTATCCGGTTGCGTCTTTTTCCTGACAATACATAGTTATTACCTGAATGAGAGACCAGTTTTGCATTCCATAACTTTTTAATCTCGAAGTCAGCTTTGAAACTGATGGTCCAGCCCTCTATTACCTCGTCACCGATATTGCGAATAGTCGCCATACCCTGAAAGCCTCTCTTCCAGTCATTGACAGACTTCATCATGACTTCAGTCTGGTGATTATGGTTGAAATTGCCCTGTGTTGATTCACCCCTGTCAATAACGGTAATTTCGTTAGGAATTGGGCTGTCAGCTGGTCCGGCGACAATGGCGAATCTCACCTTCTCACCAGGAAGAATGGACTGATTGTCATCATTACCTTTAAGGATATAGTTGTCCTCGGCATGTGAAACAACCTCTGCTCCCCAGATACGCTTAATATCGAATTCCGCATCGAAACTGATCTCCCAGTTTTCGATGGGCTTATCGGTGTCATTGCTGATCACGCCGATGCCCAGAAAGCCCATGCCCCAGTTAAACTTTTTAATGATTTTGGCGGAACCTGAAATCCCCGGATCGTCCGCGGAAGTAACCGTCACCGTGGTGGCTGCTGAATCCATGGCACCACTATCATCATGCACAGTAAGCGTTACATTGTAGGTGCCTTGGGCACTATAGGTATGGGATGGCTTTGGCCCGGTGCCAGTTGAGTTATCTCCAAAATCCCAATCATAGGCAACAATGGAACCATCCGGGTCTACGGAGCCACTGCCATCAAGTACAATCTCTGTATTAGCGGTTGCTGTATAGGGACCGTTGATATCAGCCGTAGGTGTAAGGTTGCCTAAACCGATAACTGCTGTGGTTGTTACGGTATCTATGATGCCATCACTATCAGTGACAGTAAGTGTGATGTTGAAACTCCCTGCATCACTATAGGTGTGAGTTACATTGACACCGTTCGCTGAATTACCATCACCAAAATCCCAGGCATAGGTGGTAATTAGCCCATCAGAATCAGTACTGTCAGCGGCACTCAAATCGAGGGGCTGATTAACAGTTCCGGTATATGGGCCATCAGTAACTGCAGCAGGGGGTTCATTGACCACATCGCCAATAGTGGCAGTGGTTGAGCCGGTTGCAGTTGAACCGCTGTCATCAGTCACTTGTAGTGAAATGTTATAGACGCCTGAATCTGTATAGGAGTGCGATGGAGTGACGCCTGTGCCTGTGGTGCCGTCACCAAAATCCCAGGTATAGCTGACTATTTGGCCATCTGTATCACTGGAAGAGGATGCATCAAAGGCAATAGACTCATTGACTGTGCCCGCATAGGGGCCACGTGGATCGGCTGCTGGCGCCAGATTGCCCTGTTCAACACTGACCGATGTCACGTCTGAATCCACGGCATTGTTATCATCAGTCACTGTCAGAGTAACGTTGTATGTACCACTGTCTGCATAGGCATGGGTAGGACTGATGCCGGTTCCGAAGCTGCCATCGCCAAAATTCCAGTCGTAACTGGTAATCATGCCGTCTGCGTCTGTTGAGCCGCTGCCGTCAAAGGTAATCGTTTCATCCGCTTGACTGGTGTATGGGCCCATGGCATTGGCAACAGGAGGTTGATTGCCTGCACCAATCGATACCGCAGTGGATGCGGTTGTGCTGTTACCCTGATCGTCGGTAACGATTAACGTGACATTGAAGCTACCTGTTGAGGTATAGGTATGGGCAGCCTGTACTCCATTGCCACTGCTGCCATCTCCAAAGTCCCAGGCATAGCTGGTTATGATGCCATCTGTATCAGAAGAGTTTGATGCATCGAAGCTCAATTCAACATTCTGAGTGCCACTGTAAGGGCCGCCTATATCTGCAACAGGGGCTTGGTTTATCACTTCCAGATCAAGTAGGCCCGCAATAATCTCTGCAGGTAATGCATTACTCGATACTGCGCCGCCGTTGACGACATTGTTAGCGCCCTCTGTCCAGCCTGGCTGGGTATCACCATTGATCTCATCAATATTGCTTATATTGTTGGGATCATTGTCTGAATTCAAAGATTCAAGTGCTACATAATCATTGTTGTTTTGACCCATGTCCCAACCGTAGCTATTAAGTTCACTGTAGCTATCGGTATGACATAGTGCACAGGGATCGGCCAGATTATCATCACTTAGCGAATTGGGGTAAGCGACTCGCCAGCTATTGAGTAATCGTGTTGTGGCCTGTGCCTGTGTGGAAAGGGTTAGCACACTAAAGATTATAAGTGTGCTGAGCAAAGCTGATGGTGAGAAAAATATTCGCTTTTGCTTTGGAAACATCGAAACCACTCCTTTGTTCGGTTTGTTGTTTTTTTTACGCAATACTCAATGTGCATTTGTCACGCCTGAATGCCAGGCTCGGTGTTTGAACCAAGCCTGAATCATCTAAAGCATGTTACGTGCACATAATGATAAATCCCGACAACGACAAGGTCGTAAACTTCCAAATATCCCTATCCAACTTTCTAACCATCCTTGTTTTATTTGAGATGCTACTTGATTGTGCGCTCTGTTTTTAAACGTGCATCACTTAATGTGTTTGGCGTTGGTCACAAATTTAGTGATTGCTGTCGGTTGTCTATAATAATTAATCGTAGTTAACCATTGCATACTCAGGAGAAAACTAAATTCAACAAGGAATCTTTATATGAATTTGGTGAATCGTCTAAGCTATTTAATTAAAAGTTTAAGTTTATTATGTGGACCCTCGACAAACACGCGGCGATTATTAGGTAGTTACTATTTAATTTACAAGATGTAAGATCCTGGGCGGTGGCGATATCCTGATGAGTGGTTGATTTTCGCAAGTATTAAAGATGTATTGAGGTTAATTAGGTATGGCTGAATTACACTATATTTATAGTAGTGCCATTTAATAGGTTAGAGATACCGCGATGCTGAGTGCAAAGCTATAAGTTAGGATCTTAGGAAGTTAAGCGTCTTTCAATTAGTGATAAGTTTCAGAAATTATTATAAAAATAATAATTAAAAGTGTTACCTGAATTGGGAGAGGAAAGGGTTTAAAAAATTATCCTTTATAATTTTATATTTTACGCATTTGGTATCTTTTGATTGATTGCTATATATGCAGATTACTGAATAAATTACTTACCAATTTATAATTATCCCTGGCTGAAGAATAGGAGAGATTGGCTCAGTTTATTCTATAATCTGATAATAATATCGATCTATTTGTTCTTATATTGGCTTCTTGCGAAGCAGTTTTAGAACGATTAGATAGACATTGTCATTTCGATGATTAAAACGAAATTCACTCTCTCTGTAATGTAAGTAGAGCATCTCTCTGCGGATGCCTTTCATCTTACTCAGACGAAGCTTCGCATACGCAGGGAACGATTCATCAACTTTAGTTTGCCCAACAAGCCAAGCCTCTCTTTCGTGCTCTTCAGTCAGACGAATACGAATTTTGATGTAGATGGTATTGATCGACCTGACAGAAATTCCGGTTAGTCTGGCGGTATCAGAAGCGGAGAAATCGAGAGAAAAATATCGGATGATTTGGCGGAATTTCTTCTCTCCAATTCGGGATCGTCTGTAATACTTGTTTTTACTAACCATTTCCGAAACTTTGCGCCAGTCAATAGATGCTTAACTTCCTAAGTATGTAAGATTTGTCGTTGCTCAAACTCAACTTGGAAAAGATTGTTTAATGATCAATCGACTGAGTCAGATCTCTTTCTCAAAGCTTATAATTTAGTTTGATTAAGCAGATCTATGAGACGCTTGACAGGTCCTAAGTGTTGCTAAATGCGTTTTTAGTAACAAGATGTAAACGCATGAAAGGGGGTGGGTGCCCGACTAATGGTTGATTGCCGCAAGCAAAGAGTAAGCTGACGACATGAAAATCCCCTATTGGATGGGGAATCAATTCAATAGATTTAATTTACATCTGCAGTGTGACTGCGCACAAAACATTATGTGTAGGTAGAAGCACAGAACAAGTTATGGAAGCTGCCTGCATATCTACAAGCAACCGAAAACGAAGGCGACAGATTAAGAGCGCTACGGTGGTAGATATCTATGAAATCGAGGCCGTTAAGTTATGGCAGTGCTAATTTGGCAAACAGATTCAGTACCAGTATGGATAAGAGCAACATTACCAGCGCATACTTACCGTTCCATCTCAAGCTGTCAGAGGTCTGTTGTTTGTAACGCCCCTGCATGGCGAGGTTGATGCCGGAGAAGGGGCTGGTGCCGGTACCAATGGCCCAGGCTGAAATAAAGGTCATGGCCAACAGGGTGCCATTCGGGTTGAGGGGGGCCAGCAGGGTACCCAGTGCGGCGATATTGATCACCGGATGCACGCCCAGAATCGAGGTTGATATCATGAATATCAACACCAGGGAGGCCTCGAAGCCGGTGAATTGATCGAAGGGGAGCCAGCCGCCAAAAACGGCAAATACAGCATTCAGCCCTGCCGCCATAACCCCGGCGGCGAGGAACAGGGTTAGCTCATTCTGCATACTGGGCAGCTCTTCGGTGATATGTTGCAGAACACGAGAATAGGGACGGGAATGACGCACCAGGGTGACCGTCAGGGATAGTGTAGGCGCCAGCAGTGCGATGATTCCAAGAATATGCCAGTCACTATTCCACTGGTGTAACACTAAGACAGACAACGCCAGTATACCGGGCAGTATCAGGGCTGATGGATGCATGGGATAGCCAGTGAACTGATCGTTGCCCTGGCACCCCAGGGCGGTAAGCAACAAGGCACTCACTGCCAGGGGAATACCCATCAGCCAGAGTTGCGGTAGCGAGGCACCCGGCGCATAGGTGAAGGCGGCGGCCATGGCAGCAAAGAAGGGGGACCAGAATGCCGCAGCGGTAAAGCCCCGAGTCAGAACAATGGTTTGTGCCTGGTTAAGACGACCAAGGCGACTGATCCGGTCACCCATGATAAATACCGATGAGAGGTTGATTACTGAGCCGAAGAGGTGCACACCGAAGAGGGTTGACCAGACTGCCCGCCTTCCCGATGGCAGGGTCTCTCCCTGTTCGGTATCCGGTCTGGTGATCAGCCGCAGAAAGCTGACAGCGGCGAGCATGCTCAACAGCAGTGCGTTACCTGAAAGTACCATTCGCCAATCTGGTGAAATATGATGCATCAGACCCCAGGCTATGCCGATCAGGCCTATGCCGACCAGGATCAAGATCTGACGCCGGGTCTGGATGGAAATATCGGCAATCAGCAACAGTCCTGCACCCCAGGTGAGTATGCCGATCAGTGTTTTGGGAAAGCCCCCCGCCAGGGTGTGGATCACAGCAGTGATGATCGCAGCAGAAAGCAGCCAACCTGCAACAGCGCGACGCTTCAAAGGATAAAGACCAGGGCCAGAGGAATTATCGCCAGGCTGGCGAGATTGCCGAAGGCAACCATCGAGGCAACCTCATCTGAAGCAAGGTGATATCGTTCAGCCAGGAGGAAATTCATCACCGCAGGGGGCAGAACAGAGAAGAGTAACAGGATCTTGCTCATCTCCTCAGAAGGCTGCAATAAAGCAATCGCCGCCGCGGCGCTGATCACTCCGGTGGCAGGGCAGAGGAGCGCGCCAACCAGACCGGCTCTCCAATGGCTGATATCGACCTGGATCAGCCGTACTCCCAGTGCCACCAGCATCAACGGAATGGCAACTTTGGAGAGCATTTCCAGTCCTGGCATCAGCAGTGCCGGAGCATGCCAGTCGCTGATGTGGGCAGCGATACCGGCTAGCGTGGCGAGAAACACAGGATTCTTCATCAGGCTCATGGGATCGAGTCGTCCGCTAACCAGCCAGATCCCCAGGCTGAAATGGAGACTGGTGGAGACCACGAAGGCAACGACTGCAAAGGGTAACATGCCATCACCAAAGGCCAGCGCTGCCAACGGCAGACCCAGGTTGCCTGAGTTGTTGAACATCATGGGGGGTAGAATAACTCTGGGTCGGAATCGTAACAGCCGGGCCAGTGGCCAGGTCAACAATCCTGATCCCAGCACGATGATCACTGTGCCCCAGGCAATAGAACGCCACTCAGGCGAGTTGGGTATCTTCTCTGAAAGTACATAAAATAAAAGCGCCGGCACGAAAAGATTCATATTAACCCGATTGGCGGAGTCCATATCGCTGCCATTGAGTCGGCCGTAGAGATAGCCCAACAGAGCAATGCCAAATACCGGCAGGGTGACTTCAAGTATCTGGCTGAACATCTCGTCAATCTCGCTAATGTTGAGGCACTGTTATATGCCACTTCAATCGTTAATCACAAGCCATGCTTTTGCCGATGATTTTGTGACCAGATCTAACTGGCCCTGTTTTTTCGGCGTGCAGAATAGTGTCTGGAAGAGATTCAAGCAACGTAAGGTACGGCCTAGTTTGTCAGGCCTGGTCTACCCAGGATCATCTTCTGTCATGACTGTCATTCCGGTTCTCCTATACTTTTCTCGATCCCACGCTGCAGAGTGGGAATGAATGCGGCAGCCCGTAGCCTGGATGAAGTGCAACGGAATCCGGGAGAGCACTGCACCAATCATCCCGGATTCCGTTGCACTACATCCAGGCTACCTTGCTTGACTTAAAGTTGTAGCGTGGGGCCATGCCCCACAAAAAAGCTCGATGCCAAATAAAGTTACGTCTGTCTTCCCTAGTCTATCTGGTGGGCGTGACCCGACCATGCCGGGGCGGAAAGCGTCACCCATACAGTAGACCGAGATGATGTGGGATTCGATCTCTAATCTCCATCCCGTTTTTTAAGCCGGTAGGCCAGTTGAGGGCGGGTCATGCCAAGCAGTCTGGCGGCCTGACTGAGATTGCCGTTGGCTTTTTCGACAGCGGATTCCAGTATCAGAGTCTCTACTGCTTCGAGGCTGCCGGATTGGTCAAGTACCTGTTCGACCAGCGAGTCCAGGGGTTGTGATTGTTGAGATTGGGAGAGTAATGTGCTCGGCACATCCTTACTCATATTGAGACAGGGGAAGAGATCCTTGAGGTCGATAGCATGGCCATTGGTTACAATGATCACGCCCCGTTCGATCATATTCTCCAGCTCCCGGATATTGCCTGGCCAGTTGTAGTCATGCAGGGATTGCATCGCCGGTTCAGTAATGCCATTGACCCGCTTGCCGTGTCTTGCGGTATATTTTTCCAGGAAGCGCTCCACCAGCAGAATGATATCGTCCTTGCGCTCCCTCAATGGGGGAATGATCACCGGATAGATGTTCAAGCGATAGTAGAGATCGGAACGGAAGCGTCCGACGGCGACGGCCTCCTGCAGATCCACATTAGTCGCGGCAATCACCCGCACATCGACCTTACGGGTTCTGGTGTCACCGACACGTTCGATCTCCCCCTCCTGCAGAGCCCGCAACAGCTTTGCCTGGGCGTTCATCGACAGTTCTCCAACCTCATCGAGAAAGAGCGTGCCCCCGTGTGCTCGCTCAAAACGTCCGGGACGTGATTGTAAAGCGCCGGTATAAGCCCCCTTCTCTACCCCGAACAGCTCTGACTCGATCAGCTCTTCCGGGATGGTGGTGCAGTTGATGGCGATGAAGGGGCTCTTCTCCTGAGGACTGATACTGTGCAGTGCCCGGGCAAACATCTCCTTGCCGACGCCGGTCTCCCCAAGCAGGAGCACAGTGACATGACTCTCTGCCACTTTACGCAGCATGTCGCAGGCCTCCTTAAATGCCCGAGAGGTTCCAACCATGTCACCGATGCCGGTCTGCTCCTGCAGTGAGTCGCGCAGATGACTCACCTCGTCCTGCAGCGCCAGCAGTTGTTCGGCCATAGGATCTGGCCGGTAGTGACGCCGCTCCTCATCTGCATCATCCCACTCTTCAATGGGTTTGCCGATGATGCGGCAGTGACGGTCACCCTTGGCGTGGCACTCCACCTCGCGATAGGCGATGAATCGACCCATAATCTCGCTGGTGTAGCCGGAAGCGTAGCCGATCTGAGTCCAGCAGACTGGTTCGGTATGAATGCCGAATAGCTTCAGATGTTCAGAGGCCTCATGGGAGTTTTCCCAAAGGAACTCCCCATAGAAATGGCGTTGGCGAATATCGATATCGATCTTGATCGGCTTGACGTGCACCACCCCCTCAAGGGTGTGCAGACGTGGTCCCATCATCAGCAGATCCTCGTCATTACCTTCCGGCAACAGCTTGCGGGCCAGGTCGGCATCTTTCGCCCCAGAGGCATAACCCATCCGGGTCAGTACGCCTCGTGCCCGGTCATGACCAAGCGTATCCATCAGCTCTTTTCGCAGAGCCCCCATGGCATGGGTATGCATTAACACCATGCGGTGGTCGTTGAGCAGGATCTTTCCCGCGTCGAAAGTCAGGTGCAGATTTCGGTCCTCCATGGGAAGACCTGAGATACTCAATTGAGATGACATCTATCCTCCACCCCGTCTTTCATGATGTTCGGGGATATTGTTTGGTATAAAAAATCATCCGTGAATGGCGTATGACTTGTTGGTATTTTTTTTGGAGATTTAATGTCTCCTGCATACGCTTCTTACTTTTTATAGTGCCAACTCAGTTTTTAATCAAATAATAAATTTACTTGGATTGAAATCAGGATTCATCATATTTGCGGCAACCGAATATATGTTTTTGTGCAAACGCAGCATAACTGATCGTTTGCGTTGAACTATTTGATCAAATTTCCCAAATGATTAACTGCGTTTGATTTTATCGTTAAGACCGGTCCCAGCCATTTAACTTCTATATTTCATAATATATATATTTATCAGGTAGTTATGGTTTTTGGCATAGCTTCTGCAATCCTAATCTGACCAGAAACATAGAGAGGCTGGATTAGAGGCCTCCATTTTTGAGAACAGGAGGATGTCATGCGGGAGTATGTCCCGAAAATTGGCCAGGCCTATATCAGGGTTACTGGCGAACGACTCGGAAAGTTCATTGAGTTTGAGTTCTCCATCAATGATGAGGACTTGACCGTTGAGCTGATCCTCCCCCATGAAGCTTTCAAGATCTTCTGCGACAAACATCAGGCCCGAATAATCGAAAACCCGGATGAGATTGTGCCTGCCAAGGGTCCCGGTCTCTACCGGGAGTCGCGCTTCAATAGCGGAAGATCCGATACCCCAGGAGGAACAGAACAGCGATGAGTATCGAAATCAAAACCATGAATGTGGAGCCCAAACGCCAAACCTTTGCCCATGTGGCACGGCGTCTAGGTTCCGATGCCCCAGCTACCCGTTATGAGGAGGGGGTATACGACCTGCAGGCCACTACCCATTTTCACTATCGGCCTATTTGGGGGCCGGAGATGTGGCACTTCGATGAGGGTCGTACCGCCATAAAGATGGAAGATTGGTACAAGTTCAAAGATCCCCGTCAGTACTACTACGGTACCTACACCATCGCCCGAGCCAACATGCATCAGACCACCGATCGTAACTTCGCCTTCGAAGAAAAACGCAACCTGATGTCCAATATCGATCCTGCCTGGCGGGAGATGCTCGTCAACTATCTGATTCCACTGCGCCACTATGAGTGGGGCGCGAATATGAATGCCTGCTCGATCAGCGATGCGGGCTACGGCACCGCGATCACCTCAGCTGCAATCTTCACCGCTGGTGATCGGTTGGGTATCGCTCAGATTTTATCCCGCATCGGTATAGCGCTTGGTGACGGTACTGGTGAGCTGCTCGATGAGGCGAAAAGCCAATGGATGGATGCTGAGGCCTGGCAGGGCACACGCAAAATGGTGGAAGACAGCCTGGTGCTGAAGGATTGGTTCGAAGCCCTTCTGGCACAGTTTCTGGTGATGGATGGACTGGTCTATCCCCTGGCCTATAACCACTTCGATAACGAAGGCCAGAAACACGGTGCAGCGGCAATCTCAATTCTATGTGAGTTCATGGTCGACTGGAGTGCAGAACACAACCGCTGGGTCGATGCGGTGATCAAAGTGGCAGCCAAGGAATCTGAAGAGAACCAGAGGCTCCTCTCTGAATGGTATCGCCAGTGGCGGCAGGTGGCAGTGGAAGCTCTGCAGCCCCTGACAGCAGAGGTTTTGGGTGATGGCGCTGAGACAGCCCTTGCTGAAGTCAGTGAACAACTCGATCTCCGGGCCGGCAAGCTCGGCTTAACCGTATAACAGGAGGCCGAGATGGCTGGCATCGTATCCATAACCCTGCAAAACAACGACGAGGCTCGTCCAGTGATCGAGTCGATTATGCAAGACAATCCAAGCGCCAACGCCAACTACATGCCCGGCGTGGTCAAGATCGACTGTCCGGAACGATTGGTGGTCAAGGCGGAGTCGGTATCTGAGCGTATCGGCCGCGATTGGGATCCCCAGGAGATTCATCTCACCATCGTCTCCATGGGCGGCAGCCTGGATGAGGATGATGAAGAGCTGGTTCTCTCCTGGGGCGCCTGACCCGAATCTATCATCCGGCCACTTTAAATTAGCTGACTCATGGTTTTAAGAATGGTTTATCAGATATTGGCAAATCAGATTGAGTTACCGGCAATCGCAAACCGGCAACTGAACCATGAGAAAGGCACGATCATCCCGTTCCCGGATGAACTATTCGGGTTAACACTGGAGGAGCAATTCAAATGACACCCCCACGCAAGAAAAAGATGAATCTGAAACAGCGCTACGCGCTGATGACTCGAGGTCTCGACTGGGAGACCAGCTACCAGAAAATGGACGATGTCTTTCCCTATGACACCTTCGAAGGGATCAAAATAACCGACTGGTCCAAATGGGAAGATCCATTCAGACTGACCATGGACGCCTACTGGAAATACCAGGGGGAGAAAGAGCGCAAACTCTACGCGGTGCTCGACTCCTTTGCCCAGAACAATGGTCAGCTTGGAATCTCCGATGCCCGCTATGTGAATGCCATAAAGCTGTTCCTGACCGGCGTCACGCCACTGGAGTATCAGGCCCATCGTCACTTCGCTCACCTTGGGCGGCATATTCGCGGCGTCGGTCCCCGGGTGGCAGCACAGATGCAATCTCTGGATGAGCTGCGTCATGCGCAGACCCAGATCCATACCATCAGCCACTACAACAAATATTTCGACGGTTTTGCCGAGTTCCCCCACATGCACGACCGGGTCTGGTATCTGTCAGTACCGAAGTCGTTCTTCGATGATGCCTGCAGTGCCGGACCGTTCGAATTCTTTACCGCGATCTCATTTGCTTTCGAATATGTACTGACCAACCTGCTGTTTGTCCCCTTCATGTCCGGTGCGGCCTATAACGGCGATCTGGCAACGGTCACCTTCGGTTTCTCCGCTCAGTCGGACGAAGCACGCCATATGACCCTTGGTATTGAAGTGATCAAATTCATGCTGGAGCAACACCCGGACAATCTGCCCATCGTGCAGAAGTGGGTCGACAAATGGTTCTGGCGTGGCCACAAACTCCTTGGGCTGGTGGCGATGATGATGGATTACATGCTGCCAAAACGCATCATGTCATGGAAAGAGGCTTGGGAGATCTATTTTACCGAAGCGGGGGGTGCTCTGTTTGAAGACCTCTCCCGCTATGGCTTGCGGGTACCCAAATTCGCAGACATCGCTACCGAAGAGGCGGAGCACATCTCCCATCAGAATTGGTCGATCTTCTATCAATACACCCAGGCAGCCGGTTTCCACACCTGGTTGCCAACGGATGAAGAGATGGCCTGGTTGTCGGAGAAATATCCCAATACCTTTGATAAATACTACCGCCCACGCTTCGAAATGTGGCGGGAGATGGAAGCCAAAGGTGAGCGTTTCTACAATAACGCACTGCCCCAGCTCTGCCAGACCTGTCAGATTCCGATGGGCTATACCGAACCCGGTGACCCCACCAAAATCGGCTTCCGTAGCACCGAATTCCAGGGCGAGCGTTACCACTTCTGTTCCGACGGTTGTAAGGACATCTTCGAGAATGAACCGGAGAAGTTTGCCCAGGCCTGGCTGCCAGTGCACCAGATCTTTCAGGGCAACTGCGGCGGTGCAGATCTGAGTGACGTGCTCAAGTGGTACCACATGGATAACGGTAACGACAATATGGACTATACCGGTTCGCCGGATCAGAAACAGTGGGATGCCTGGCAGGCGGCCCGAAAGAGAGTGGCCAGCTAACCTGCCGGCCTATACCCAGCCGTCATCAGGATTGCTGCTGGCGGAAGGACAAAGAGATTTAGAGAGAGGAGGTTTACATGGCTGTCGTTGCACTCAAGCCTGGCTATGCGGATGCAGTTGATTTCCGCGATAGAAAAGAGAATTTTCATGGTAATCAGGTGGTATATCTCCACTGGGAAGAGCACCTGAGTTTCTGTTCGGCAATTGCCTTTCCGCTACCACCTGAGATGCCCTTTGCGGCGCTTAAAGATGAACTGATTGCAAAGTTCTACGGTATGCACCCCGACTACAAATCAGTCAATTGGGGGGAGGTCGAGTGGAAGATTGATGGTGAATCGGTAATCCCCGATATGAGTAAGAGCCTGGCCGAAAATGGTGTCGGACACAAATCTCTGGTCTGTTTCCGTACACCAGGACTCAATGGATACAGAGGTTCCTGCTCATAATTCTTAGAAATACCGGTCCATTAGAGACTGTTTTAACAAGACTATTTATTGATACCGGCTGTACCTAGATACGGCAACTATTGGAGGATTCATTGATGGCTATTAAAGGCGTTATGCGTCCGGGTCACGTCTCCCTGCGTGTACTCGATCTGGACGAAGCACTAGTCCACTATAAAGAACGGCTGGGCCTGATTGAGACAGACCGGGATGAGCAGGGACGCGTATACCTCAAAGGCTGGGATGAGCAGGACTGGTTCTCAGTGGTGCTAGGGGAGTCTGACACCACCGGGATGGATTTCATGGGTTTCAAAGTCGACAGTGTCGAGACCATGAACGAACTCGAACAGAAGCTGAAGGATTTCGGCTGCAATGTTGAAAGGATTCCTGCCGGTGAGCTTAACCATTGTGGTGAACGTATCCGCTTTGATTCGCCCACCGGTCATCTATTTGAACTCTATGCAGACAAAGAGGTAAATGGAACCGAAATGGGGCGGCTCAACCCCGATCCCTGGCCTGACAATCTCAAAGGTATGCAGGTACAGCGATTTGACCACTGCCTGCTCTACGGTGATGACCTGGACGGCAGTGTCAAACTCTTCACAGAAGTGCTCGGTTTCGATGAGACAGAGAGGGTTATGGATGGGGAGTTTCAGCTCGCTTCCTTCCTCACCTGTGGTATGAAGGCTCATGATCTGGCGATTATTCGCCACGAGGAGAAGGGTAAACTCCACCACGCTTCATTTCTTCTCGGTTCTTGGGAAGAGGTGCTACGCGCTGCCGACATTATCGGTAAGCATAAAATATCGATCGATATAGGCCCGACCCGTCATGGCATTACCCGGGGACGTACCATCTACTTCTTTGATCCATCCGGGAATCGGAATGAAGTTTTTCATGGTTCATATGACTGGTACCCTGATCACGAGCCCATCACATGGACTGCAGAGGAGTTGGGTAGTGCGATTTTCTACCACGACCAGAAGCTGAATGAGCGTTTCCTGAGCGTTGTTACCTAATACACTGCAACTGGCACAGAGAGTCCCCGATATCAGGGGGCTCTGATTCAATTATCCACCCGTGAAAACAGCTATTCTCGTTGCCACGCTCCAGCGGGGAATGAATATGCCGAAACAAGATTTTCCATCCGCTACTCTATTCAGCAGGTAGCACGAGAGACTATCGGGCTGCTGTTGTATGACAGAACGATTCTTACCTTAGACCATGTTTTATAGATGGTTTTTCCCAAGTCGCCAGGTGGTTGACATTCGCATCAGTAAATAGTCCAAATGTTGGAAATATTGGATATTTTGATTATGTGCTGATGTTTTTCCAGGCATGGCACTTTTTTTTGTTACCTATGTGACAAACTTCAATTCACTTCAATTTGAACCAGGCAGTTACTTAAAGACGACATATTGTTTAAACTCCCCGCATAAAGCAGTACGCTTTCACTGGATATTGATACCAATCCCATTTCAAACATGTGACAGGTGGCAAGGCTTGAATTGTCTACGGCCTGATGCAGCAACAACCAGACTCTCAATTTATGAGGGAACAGGACATTTACCATGTCGAAAGAAAAAGCCGGCTCAAGTAAAAAAGCAGAACAGATCTGTAATTCGTTGGCAGCACTGCCACCCCTGGGTATGGATGCAGAAGCAATTTCATTCGATTTCCGGCGCTATTTTGCCCACACACTGGGCAGAGATGATCACTGCACCTCGAGTCACTACCCCTACAAAGCACTTGCGTTGGCGATGCGTGACCGACTGATCGAACGCTGGAAGCTGACCCGATCGAACTACGAGGAGTCTGACTGTAAGCGTACCTTCTACCTCTCTCTTGAATTCCTCATGGGGCGGGCACTTAGCAATGCCATCCTCAATCTGAATATCTGTGATGATGTTGATAAAGCCTTCATCGATCTAGGTATAAATCTGGACCACATCAGAGAGAGCGAACCGGATGCGGGTCTGGGTAATGGCGGGCTTGGGCGCCTTGCGGCCTGTTTTCTCGATAGCTGTGCAACATTGCAACTACCGGTTCGTGGCTATGGATTGCGCTATGAGTACGGTATGTTTCGGCAACACATCGCCAATGGCCAGCAGATTGAAGATCCGGATCATTGGCTTCGTGATGGTAACCCCTGGGAGCTTGAGCGCCCAGAATATACCCAGCAGATCAAATTCGGTGGACGCACAGAGCATATCAATGGCCAGGTTCGCTGGGTGGATACGCAGGATGTATTGGCCGTACCCTATGATCTGCCGGTGCCCGGATACCGAAATGGGACGGTTAACACATTGAGGCTTTGGAAGGCGGCAGCCACAGATGAGTTCAATCTGGAGGAGTTTAATGCCGGCAGTTACACAGAATCAGTAGAGGCGAAAAACAACGCTGAACACATTACCATGGTGCTCTATCCAAACGATGCCAGTGAGAATGGTAAAGAGCTTCGTTTAAGACAACAGTACTTTCTCGCATCTGCCAGTATCAGAGATGTGATGCGAGAGTGGAAAGAGAGTCATCCTAACTTTGATAATTTTGCAGATAAAAACTGCTTTCAGTTGAATGATACTCATCCCAGTGTCTCAGTTGCTGAGTTGATGAGACAATTAATGGATGAGCAGAATCTTTCATGGGATAAGGCTTGGGAGATCACCTCGAAAACCATGGCCTACACCAACCACACCCTTCTCCCAGAAGCGCTTGAACGATGGCCGGTGAAGCTGTTCAGTTGTCTGCTGCCGAGGCTGTTGGAGATCATCTATGAGATCAATGCACGCTATCTCAGCGAGGTTGCCCTGCGTTGGCCGGGAGATAGTGATCGTCTGCGTCGAATGTCGATCATCGAAGAAGGGGATGAGCCGATGGTAAGGATGGCCTATCTGGCAATAGTCGGTAGTTTTTCCATCAATGGCGTGGCAGCACTGCATACTGAACTGCTCAAAAAGGGACTATTCCTCGATTTTTATGAATTCTGGCCGGAACGTTTTAATAATAAAACCAATGGTGTTACACCTCGCCGCTGGCTGGCAGCTTCTAATTCAGGTTTACGCAAGCTGATCGACGAAACAGTTGGGAATGGCTGGATATCAAACCTACAACAACTGCAGCAGTTGAAGGAGTTGGCTGAAGACAGGGCGTTTCAAAAAAAATGGCAACAGATAAAATTAGAGAACAAGCAACATCTGGCTGACCTGGTAAAAGTAGATTGCAGTGTGGAGTTTGACCCGGAGGCGATGTTTGATGTTCAGGTGAAGCGCATACATGAATATAAACGGCAACTGTTGAATGTTTTGCACATTATTCATCTCTACTGTCGTATCCGCGCAGGTGAGGTTGAAAACTGGACGCCCCGTTGTGTTTTAATTGGCGGGAAAGCAGCACCAGGCTATCAAATGGCCAAACTTATCATTAAGTTAATTAACAGTGTTGCCAAAATTATAAATCATGACAAAAAGGTCGGTGACCGTCTTAAAGTAGCCTTTCTTCCAAACTACAGGGTAACTGCGATGGAAGTTATCGCACCGGGTACCGATCTCTCTGAGCAGATATCAACTGCCGGTAAGGAGGCATCGGGTACAGGGAATATGAAATTCATGATGAATGGTGCTGTAACCATTGGCACCTTGGATGGTGCCAATATTGAGATTCTTGAAGAGGTTGGTGAAGATAATTTCTTCCTCTTTGGCTTGACCAGTGAAGAGGTTGAGGCCAACCGGGCACACTACTCGCCAAACAGCATCATCAATAGTGATGATGACTTCAAGCGGGTTATGCATCTGTTGGAGAGCGGATATTTCAACCAGTTTGAGCCTGGAATTTTTGACTCTATTATCGAGGCCGTCCGCAATCCATACGATCCCTGGATGACAGCTGCAGATTTTAGAGGTTATATCGATGCCCAGGAGAGAGCTGCCCAAGCCTACAGAAACAAACCGCTGTGGACAAAAATGAGTATCATTAACAGTGCCAGATGTGGTCGTTTTTCAACGGATAGAACGATCAGTGAATACAACCAGGATATATGGAAGTTGGATGCGGTGCCTGCACCTGCAGTGAATGGTTATTAGGGCCTGTTCGATTAGTGTTAACAGGCCCGAGTATGAAAAACTGTAGTAGAGTTGTAATTTTATGGAATTGACCTGTTGGATATATCGCAGTCCACGTAAGGACGAAATGTATTTGTACGTCACAAAGGAGGGTGATTTTTCAAGTGTCCCAAATGGTCTGCTTGAAAAATTTGGGACACCTGCAAAGGTGATGGAGTTGACTTTACATTCAAATCGATCTCTTGCGAGAGAAGATGTAACGGTAGTTATGGAAAATCTTGTCCAACAAGGTTTCCACCTGCAAATGCCGCCAAAGATGGATGTTGATCTCTATACTGGCGACTGAATAAACCTGGGTTGAGCAAAATAGTGTAGGCCGGCTATTACGAAGATTCGTAACGCAGGAGTGGCCAATTATTGTGCGAGCTGCCGTTCATCACTTGTTCAGGGTCTCCTTAACTTAATCTGATTTCAGTCGTATCTCATCTGATTTGTGATATGTCTACTGCACACAGAACCTAATATTAGATTGTATTTATTACCCAATCCACGATCGCCCTGCTGCAAACATATATGCTGTGCAGTATTCGCTGTATTTAATTAAATTGTATAATTAATCCATGTTTGATTAATGGTGTGGTTGTCGTTATAAAGCGCTTTAGTTATTACTAAAGTATGACGGAAATGTAAAATTACTTCGTTCAATAAGTTTTTTGAAACGTGAATTGTAATATTTTTGTGAACAATTACGTAATTAAGGGTAATTGTTTTGTGTCAAAAAATTATTAATGGTAGTTTTCTTCCTGAACGAGCCACGTATGTGGAGTGGCTTTAGCAGTTAGATTTTTTTAAGGACGAAGATTATGAAGATGTTAACTATACGTTCTGTTGCGCTGTTAGCAGTTCTTTTAATTTTATCTCTAGGTGCAAATGCTGCATCCTATGATGCAGGCAGTTTCTCTGATCTTGGTGATACTTACGCAACACCACAGCCTACAGGCAATTTCCTCGACTCCTACCATTTCACTGTAGATGCACCTCTACTCGATATTTCCATTGGTGGGTCGCATCAAGGTATGTTCCAAGACGATCTGCTCCTGACTAATTTGAATACTAATGAGCAGTATCACTTGGGTACTAGTTTTCTAGAGACATTCAGTCTGAGTGCGGGTGATTATATATTTACTATTTCAGGCTTTGCGCTGAATGCTATCGACCCTAAAATGAGCTCAGATTATGATCTGACTATGAGTGCTGTGCCACTTCCTGCAGCTGCATGGTTGTTTGGTTCTGCTCTTATTGGTTTCGTTTCATTTGCCAGAAGACGCTCTGTATAGCTATTGTCATATAATTCATATTGACTGAGAAGTAGCAGTCATATCAATCTGAATCAAAGTAGAGTCCACTGACCGGCCACAAATTTGTTGGCCGGTTTTACTTTGTGTTGCTTATAGGTTTGTTAGAAGTTTTTGGTAACAGCGCTATGTTATTTGGTTTGATTAGATTTTCGAACTGCAGTGCTGACATTGGATGATGATAGTAATAACCCTGAATAATATTGCAGCCGTTGCTCTGTAACCATTCAACCTGCTCCTTCTTTTCTACACCTTCTCCAATAGTTTTCATATCCAAGCTTTTAGCGAGAGAAATAATAGAGTTTACAACCGCTATTGTACGGCGGTCATTCGGTAGTTTGTTGATAAATGATTTATCAATTTTGATAACATCTACAGGTAGTTCGCTAAGGTAGCTTAGGGATGAAAAGCCTGTTCCAAAATCGTCTACTGCAATAGAGAAGCCAGCGCGTTTTAGGTTGTTGAGTAGTGGAAGATTACTGCCTTCCTTGCTGACAAGGACATGCTCAGTAAACTCCAGCTGTATCCGAAAAGGTTCTATATCATATTCTATCAGTGTATTTTCCAAGCGATTTATGAAGCGTTTATCGAGTAGCTCATTGCCCGATACATTGACGGAGACCTTCATGTTATTGTCCCACTGCTTCAATTGACGGCAAACCTGGGTGAATACCCAATCACCAACAGCAGAGATCAAGCCGGACTGTTCTGCTATTGGTATGAAACGTCCAGGCGGTATAAATCCGCGCTCAGGATGTTTCCACCTCAACAGGGCTTCACAATTTGTTATAGTGTTGGTCGTTATGTCCACAAATGGCTGATAGACGATCTCCAGACTTGATTCAATGATGGCGCTACGTAAAGCGCTTTCCAGCTCCAGGTAGTCTTGCATGTCATGATGCATATCTATGGTGTAGAAGCGATATCCGTTCTTGCCATCGCGTTTTGCTGCATACATTGCTGTATCTGCGTTTTTAATTAACTCATTTTTATCGTGACCATCTTGTGGGTATTGTACGATTCCGATGCTGGTGCTGATGCGTAACTCTCTGTTATTGCATTTAATTGGTAGTGCCAAACTATTTATAATTGTTTCAGCAATTATTGCCAGCTGTTTTTGATCAGCGGTATTTTTTATAATTACAGTAAATTCATCGCCACCAAGTCGACAGACGATGTCATCTGAGCGTAGAGAGTCTTCGAGTCTCCATGCTGTTTCATTTAAAATATGATCTCCAACTTCATGTCCTAGAGAATCATTTATAAGTTTAAAGTTATCCAGATCAAGGAAAAATACAGCCAATGGGATGTGGTAAGTTCCTGCTTCAGCTACTGCTTCTGTCAATCGATCCAAAAAGTAACGTCTGTTGGGTAACTTGGTTAATTTGTCGATATAAGCCAGTGTCTCAAGTTCATTTTCAAGTTGCTTGCGTTGAGTGATGTCACTCAAGACGACAAAGAATTCATTCTTATATTTATCTTCTGAGTCGAAATCTTCAATTCTTATGGTCATGTGTATGGGGAGGTCACTATGTTTTGAAATGGTAATGTCAGTAGACCAATTTAATTGCTCTATGTGAGTCATGCCCATAGAGACTTCATGGTGTTTCTGTTTATCTATTCCGAGATGAGTAAATAGACCTTGAAGTGTCATTCCGCGATAAAACTCTATCGTATCTCCAGTGATATTAGTGAAGGCTTGATTGATGAATGTAATTTCTTTTGATGTGTTGAAAATTGCAATCGCGTCATTAGTGTCTTCGACAAGTCTGGCAAGTTGAGCAATACGTTGAGTTTTGGTTTCAAGGTTCTGCGCCATGTTATTCAAGGTGGATGCAAGTAGCTCTATTTCACCTATTGCCTTTGTGGGCGCGCGTGCAGAGAGGTCACCGCTCGACAATCGTTGAGCAGTCTCTCTCAGTTTTGTTAATTGCGATGAAAGTTTGATCGATACGCCATGAAGAATGAGCAATGAAATAGTTAGCACTAGAATGCTGTAGATAAGTACATTACTAAAATAACTCGTCATTAACGAATAGTATTCATTATCAGAGATCCCAACTTCAATAGTGCCCCAGACCAACTCCGATATGTGAAGAGGTTTTGTAAAAATGAAGGCGTCTTTAGTATTGCTTTGAGAGTAGTCTGAATGGTGTCTAATGGTGTAAGGGGTGTCGCTGTTAAATAGAGCTTGAGTTGAGGCTGGTGCAATGGATTCAACCTTCCAACCACTTTGGCTAAGGCTTAGTTTTAAGCCACTATTGGAAATAAAATTAACGAAGGTGATTTCTGGCGTTTTATTCAGAACGTTTTTGGTGTAATTAATTACATTGCTATAGTCTTCTGTGTATAGACCTTCACCGCAGGCTGCAATTGTTGTGTTGGCAAAAGTATTACCCTGTGCGGCAAGCATGCGCGTTAATTTGTCACTGTAAATCGGTAGCAGTGCGAATGAGAAGGCAAGACTTATTCCAAGTAGAATGACGGCCATACGAATATAGAGATGCCGGAATATGGTATTCTTTAACTTCATCGTTTATTACCGACCAGTCTGGTGTACTCTCTCTGCAGTGATCTGACCTCATTTAATGTTTCTTTATTGATCTTGTGCAGACGCACAATACCAAATGTATCCAATACATGTTTTAGTCTTCTACTTGGCTTGTCAGTCAGTATGCTGGGCTCAAAATTATCGATTCTTTTTTGTGAGAAATCGTGGCGTATTCCTACAGCCTGATGAATCATAGGTTCTGATTCGGTTAGAATCTCCAATCTGTTTTTTATTTGAGGATTAAGTGACTGAGCGATTATGTAGTTGTATTTAGGTACAACTGCAGCGTTAATTTTTCCGAAATAGAGGTCTATGATAGAGGTGTTATCTCCCTTTACTCTGTGAATCTCTTTGAAGAAAATGTCACTCACAGGTAGCTCTTGTTTAAGTAGTTCAACATCCAGGAAAAGTTTCCCGACTTGATGGCTTTCGCCTAGACTCAATATCTTATTTCGCAACTGACTTAGGTGGGTCATGTTGTCATCCCGGCGGACCAAAACAAGATAGTTTTGTTTGAGTTCGTCGCCAAATTGAACTGAGTAGCGTGCTGTTGGGTGTATGAGGTTTTCTAATTCGATGAAATTCAACGAGCTGGTGAGTATTGCTTGAATAGTGCCTTGCTTGAATTTATCGAAGAGTTGGTTTTGATTTTCATAAATTTTTAAATTAAAACTCTCATTTACTTCCGAAAGTAGTTCATTAAAAACTACTTGAAACGCGATCTCTGCATCTGTGATCGAGCGATCATTAAGTGATCCCAGGCTACCGCCAACCTGGATAGGGTCAAGTTTCTTATCGTTGGCAACTACACCACTACCTGCGAACAATAAGCAGGTTAAGGCGATGCACAGCAGTATGTACCTCAGCATTTAGGCTCTCACTGGTCTACTGCAGGGCTTCCTTACCCAATAAATAAGATATTTCCGCTAGATGCAATGCCTGATCATGCTTGGCGCGATAGTGATTAGCTCTGATCATGGCATCAAAAAGATTGGCTTCAATAACCTTTTGAGTATCCACAGCGCCGCTTTTATAGGCTCTACTGGTTAGGTTGCGATTCTCTTTTGAGGTTATGAGGGAGTGATCTGTAATCTTGACTTGTCGCTGAGCGGCATGAATCTTCAGGAACAGATGCTTAACCTGCATGGCAACTGCATCTTTAACCAGTAGATGCTGCTGTGCGACTTTTGTCTGTTCACTTTTGGCAGCAGATACCTTATAGCGAGTCCGTCCCCCTTCAAAAAGGTTCATTTTAAGACCGATGCCGATCATCCATGAGTTTCTATTGGTTTTGTTGTCTAGGCCGCCGTCAAGGTCACTGTTGAATCCCTCATAAGAGCCAATTAAACCTAGAGTGGGATAGTAGCCGCTCTTTGCTTCATCCACTTTCGATTCATAAGCAGCCACAGCAAGTTTAAGCTGTTCGACTTCCGGGTTAAAGGCCATTGCCTGTTCGATCAACGGTTCAAGCTTATCGCTATCAAGGTTTTTCAGTTGATAGTCAGATTCAAGTTTGATCTTCTTATGCCATTCAAGTCCCATTGCAAATGTTAATGCAGAAAGTGCTGCTTCATGATTCGATTGAAATTCTGCGGTTGTCGACTGGGCCATGGAATAGGCCAGTTTACTTTTTAATAGGTCGAGCTTGTCAACGGAGTGGGAGCCGCCTTTATAAAAGGCATCGGTAATGTCCCGCAACACCTCAAATGAAAGGGTGATATCCTCGGCTAAATCGAGCAGTTGTTGAGTGTAGAGGGCTGCATAAAAATAGCGTTTAACATCCTGAACAACCTGCAGACTGGTTCTTCTGATCTCCTGAGTTGCCAGGTCAATGCCGATCTTTGCCTGTTTGACCAGGCTCTGACGCTTTCCACCGGTATAGAGCGGGTAGGTAACATCCAGTGAGTAGAGGCTGGTATCCCGGCCTAGCAGGGCGATCTCCTGAGATGGAATGGATACTGGAGGTAACATGCCGGGAGCAATATCAAAATTCTGTTGAGGATATTCGAATACAGCCTCTTCATCCCGGCGCTGAAAGCCAAGGTTGAGGCTGACTGTAGGCCAATAGCTGGATGCGGCTTGTTGATACTGAGCCTCAGCGGTGATCAGTGCCTGTGGGAATTGGTTCTCAGTCGGTTATTTTCCAGTGCCATATTGATGGCTTGGTCGAGGTTGAAAACATCGGGACTTGCAGGGTTATCAGAAGAGTTTGCCTGGGTGGATAGGGATATAAGAGATAAACAGCAAATTATGAAAATCTTTGAGCAGATACTTTCAATGCTCAAAGGGGTGATACTCATTGCTCTACCCCATGATAAACAATGATTTTTCTGCATAACGCTTTTCTTTTTTTAGATTAGTTGAACACTACTGACATCTTCCCTTGATGTGGCAATTACCCATACGTGAGCCTATCTCACTAGATCTATCGACACAAATCATATGGTTCTTGAGTTTAGAATATAGTGGTTTTCTAATGTTATTGTGCAAATGGATAGAGGTATGTTGGATGATAGTAACAATCTATCAGTTTTATTAGCGATAAACGATTGTGAAAAAAGCTAAATAACGACTAGCCTTAAATGAACAACCACACTAGAGGGGGATCAGTTGCAGGATGAGAGCATGAGTGAATATAAGTCTGGCAGGAAAAACTCTGCAACAGAGCATCCATTGTCAAAGCTCTGGCTATTGGCTGCCGGCTGGTTACTATTTGGACTCGGTGTAATTGGCGTTGTGTTGCCTTTGATGCCTACCACCATTTTCTGGATAGGTGCGGTCTGGTGTTGGTCCAGAAGTGCGCCCCATCTTACTAAACGCATTCTTGCTCATCCCCGGTTTGGGCAGCCGGTCTATCTCTTCATCACCTACGGTCAAATGACAAGAACGGGAAAATGGATGTCACTGGTTGGTATGACTGTTGGCTTTGCTCTCTTTCAGTTGCTTGGTAACCCTGGGTGGCCTATTTCACTCGGGGTCTGTCTCATATTGGCGCTTGTGGCGATATGGCTTTGGCAGCGACCGGAACCGGTTTTCTCATCTGACGAGCAGGATGCGCTGTGATTGATGGCCTGAGTAGTGGATATTAAAATCATGTTGTAAAAAAAATGATTAACTCTTTTGTTATGTTGAAAAAGAATAAATGGAATTACTAATTAATTTAAGTGTAATAGTAGCTTTTGTGCTGGGAATGATTTTGTTGCTTCTGAGCATGTTTGTGCTTCATACATATGAGGCAGAAACAAAGAAAAGACCACCATCAGTGCAATTCTGGCCATTTAATAAAGAAATAAATGAATATTACCCAGGTATTTCTAAACTGGGGAGATTTTTACATATTGGAGCAATTGTGTGTGCCTTGCCATACATAGTGAAATTAATAGTTTCAACATAACGAGCACTCAAAAGGCTATCGCCTTTTGTCGCCCCTTAGCTTAAAAGTCAACGCGGTATGGCGATTATCGACACTTCCTGGGCCGGTTTTATGCTGTGAACCAATCCTCTTATCAGGCGAAACCCCGATTCACCGAGCTTTAGGCGATCTGCCCAATTGGCTGCAAAGCGATCATAGCCAAATCGCAGCACGCCAGTTGAGGCAATTTCAAATCCGCAGTCGCTGACCAGATTTCCCAAGGTCTGTACGTTCCAGGAGTAGAGATGATGGTTTGGTTCGTTTGCATCGTATTGTTGATAGCGCTTCTCTTTTTCATAGGGTACGAACAACAACAGCTTTCCACCATTTTTTATTAATCGATGAATCTCCGCCAATACTTCAACCGGCGAGGGAACATGTTCGAGTACATGATGACAAACCATGACATCCACTGAATGGTCCGGGAGCTTGGAGGTATCTGCTATAAATTCTATATCTGATTTGCTGATTAGGGATTCCAGGTGTGCAGCAAGATCGAAGCCGAGTCGCTTCTGACAATTCAGTTTGGCAATATTCCAGCCGAAGCCAACACCATACTCCATCACCACATCGGTCGACTTAACATGGGGGGCGATCTTCTCATATCTGAGTTGGGTTACCCATGGAAAGGCCCGCTCAGGGATCTCACGCTTTTTACCATGATACTCACGTCCCTGGTCACCCTGATAGCGTTGTTTGATTTGCTCTTCGGCTTTCATCTGATAGTTTGTCTGCGATTTTCGTACTGTTATTGACTCACTATATCATGGGAACTTCTGCTGCAGGGCTGGCTTGAGATTGGCTCTAATAGTGAGGCGGAGGTGGTTCAGCTTCGCCATCCTGCAGAGGTGAAGGCTCCAGTGCTTTGAGTTTCTCTCTCAAGCCATCCATTTCAGAGATAAGTGCGTCTAATTTTTCCTGCTGTGAGGCAACAGTCTCACTCAGGGAATTTATCGCCTCATCCTGAAATGCAATACGGCTCTCTAATTCAACAATGTGATCATCCATTTCCAGGTGACACCTTATCTTGGGTAGCGGTCATCTAAATTTGCGGGGCAAAGGACATTCCGCATGATGCCGATCAGATCCAACAATTGGTGGTTACGGATACGATAGTAGATACGGTTTGCCTCTTTTCGTGAAACCACGATGTTTTTGTTGCGTAATTGTTCAAGATGCTGAGAGATATTGCTCTGTGAAGTACCTGTTCTCTCTACGATTTCACCTACCGAAAGTTCATTTTCCCCAAGGGAGCATAGAATCTTCCAACGCAGGGGGTGAGCCATGGCTTTCAGAGCATTTGCTGTCAGAGAGGTGTCTTCTTCTTCGGACAGACGTGGATCAGTTGGCTCGTTCATTGTTTACACTCCTTGGGAAGTGGAACTGGTCACATCCATTTCACGGACATAACCGGTCATATCTTTGGCGATACAAATTATATGGCTGATTTCGTCGTTACTGTCTTTAACAGCGGTACGGGAAAACAGGATGGGTACACGGCGTCCATCCTTGGCAATAAATCGTGCTTCGATACGACTCAATGCACCGGTACGGATCAGGGCTTCAAGCCAGGTGCCGAAAAACGCCCCCGCCTGCTCCTCTTCCTCCTCCTCGAAGACATCCCCAATAGACATCTGCAATAGGTCTGCCTCGTTGTAATCGAGCATTTTACAGGCGGCTGGATTGGCCGATTCGATCTCGCCCAGAGGGTTGAGAACCAGCAGGGCTTCCCCCATATGGGTAATGATGTTCTCCAGATGTTGCTTGGCTGAGGCAAGTTCCGCGGTACGCTCGGCGACCTTCTGCTCCAGCACTCTATTCAGCTCACGCTCTTTCTCTATGAGTCGAAAGTAAGTGCTGATTTTGTTCAACAGTTGATTGTCATCGATAGGTTTCAACAGATAGTCTACGCCACCTACTTCATACCCCTTTTGTTGAAACTCCTCAGTCTTGAATGCGGCGGTAAGAAAGATGATAGGGATATGTTTGGTTTTATTGCGGATTTTCAGCATGGATGCAGTCTGGAAGCCATCCATTTCCGGCATCTGTACATCCAATATAATCAGGTCGATGGTGGGATCCTTGATAGCAATATCGAGGGCCTGTTGACCTGAGGTGGCTTCCAGAATCTCCACATCCATGTAACGCTGGACAAGGGTGCGCAACGTAAACAGATTATGTTCGTGATCGTCTACGATGAGGAGTTTAAAGCCTGCGTATCTTTTCATCTTTAAAGCTGCCGATCTGTTTACCCTGGCAATGGTCAAGTCAGAAACTTGAGCCTTTAGTAGATCCCAATCTGCAGCTATTTTCCCTTTGCCAAGGTCAGGATCTATCTATTCTCTAATTGTTATCCGCTATCTGTTTGTCGATTAGCGTTTTTAGCTTCTCCGTCACTACCGGTTTTGTGATGGTCTCATTTGCTCCGGCATTCAGGCTCTCGATACGGTCTTCTTCCGTATTCTTGGCACTGAGAACAATGATGCTCAACTCTTTAAGCCCCATCTTCTCACGGATATGTCTGATCGTATCATAGCCATCCAATTCAGGCATCATGATGTCCATCAACACCAGGCTGAAATCCTGGTCTTCGAGCAGTGTGTCGATGGCTTCCTGGCCGTCTCCTGCAGCAACCACTTCAAAGCCCCAGTCCTCCAATTGAGGGGTCAGAGCCAGTAGACTTTGCAGGTCATCATCTACAACCAATATGCGGTGGTCTTTGAAAGGTGGGGGCAGTGCGTTCTTTGTTTCAGGTGATGGCTGTTTGGAATTGCGCAGTAGCTCAGTCTCTGCAGAGGGATCGTGGAGTTCCACCTGAGCGTCAGGAAGTGCCTGATAGTCGAACTGTTTTGGCAGGCAGAGGGTGAAGGTGGCTCCCTCTCCCTCTTCACTTACCAGTGTGATGTTTCCCTCCAGCAGTCGAGCCAACTCACGGCTGATGCTCAGGCCCAGGCCACTGCCGCCAAATTTGCGGCTGGTGGATCCGTCGGCCTGCTTGAAAGCTTCAAAAACCAGCTCCTGTTTGCCTTGGGGTATGCCGATGCCAGTATCTTCGACTGCAAAGCAGATTGGCGGGTTGGCACTATCAGAATTAACGAAAGCACGGAGCGTTGCTCCACCGCTATGGGTAAACTTTAAAGCATTTGAGAGGAAGTTCTTCAGAATCTGCCGCACCTTTTCCTGGTCTGATAGAAAGGTTTCCGGTGCATTGTCATCGATAACAAGTTTCAAGTAGAGTCCATTCGCATCGAATTGTGGCTTTACCAGGTCGACCAGGTCTGTCAGCAGGTTTCGAAGTGAGATCTCCTGAAGTGTGAAACTGGCTCTTCCCGCCTCTATTCTCGAGAGATCAAGGATATTGTCGATCAGGGCCCTCAAGTCCTGTCCGGCTTCGTGAATGACCTGTAGCTGGCTTTGCTGCTCAGAACTCAATTGATTATTCGATTCGTTGAGCATTTTAGAGAGCAGCAGTATGGAGTTGAGGGGAGTTCTCAGTTCGTGGCTTACATTGGCAAGAAATTGTGATTTGTAACGATTTGACTCTTCCAGTTGCAGTGCATGCTGCCGTTGCTGGTGAGCCTGCTGGGCATGGGTCTCTGCGAGTTCGGTCAACTGCTCTCCCAGTTGTTTGATTTCGCTTGAACCACGCCAATCGAAACGTACAGCCTCATCTTGACGAAGTACCCGCTCCATACCATCGCGTAAGCGGTCGCCAAAATGCTCTGTGCGAAGTGCAATCCAGCGTGCGACCATCAATAGGATCAGCAGCGCAATCACAACTATGGTCATCACGCGGCTGACCAGGATATTTCGGAATTTGTCCAGTGGCGAGGGATCGACAGGGCGCCCGACCCAGAGGGGGCCTGAGTCCTCCGTGGTAAACAGGGGAACCCAGATAACCTGCCTCCCCCGTCCCTCCCAAAGGGTCAGTTTTCCCTCCTTGAACCGCTCCTGCAGGCCGTTGAAGTCTTCAAAGGCCCGGGACTGTGTGACCCCTCTCAGGCGTTGTTCCAGATAACTGCCGTCATTGGTGACCCAGAGGGTGTTGCGATAGGCTCTGGCCATCCCTCCGACGTCGATATTGACTACAACTGCTCCCAGGGTTGTGACCAGGTCGTTATCGTCTGGCCCGAGGATGGGGCTGATCATACGCAAAGTCATAAATCGGCGTGGGTCGAGATGCGCAGCGCTTGGGTTCAGGCTGATTTTACTGGCGGCGACACGCCCGAACTCCAGTCTTACGTTGTGCTTGAAAAATGCCTCAGAGGGCATGTCAGGGGTTTTGATTGTCGGTTCCCATTGACCGGTGCGGTGGTTCAATTCCAGCCAATAGCGGGGTTTTCCTCGTAGATCGAGAAACAGAATCTGGAAGATATCCTGGTGATCGCGCAGTATCTGGTTAATCCATTCTGTGTAGCGTACTCGAGCCAAGTCGATCTGGTTTTTGTCACTTTGTGTTTGACGGTTCCCCAGTATCAGTCCGGGTTCAGGTAGCTTGGCCAATAACCGCAACATCTCGTGGCGACTGGCCAGGTGTTCATCCAGGTCACGAAAATCGGCTCTGAGGTTTTGTAGATAGGCTTTGTGGTAAAAGAACTCCAGCCTCTCCAGCACAAAGGGTAGATTGGTCAGCACCATGGCGGTTAATGGTGCAAAACCGAACAAAAACAGAATAATCAGAATCTTGGTTCGGAGTTTCACAAATTGTAACCGCCTTGCTGCTTGATGCTCAGTCCTGATCGGACAATTGTTTAGAGGTTTAGGTGATTTCTCTAACTAAGTCAATAACTTGAGCTGCATGTCCTTTGGGTTTTACGTCGTAAATGGCCTGACGTATGACGCCTGATTTGTCGATAATGAAGGTCGAGCGCAGTATGCCCATACGCTTTTCACCATTTTTTTCCTTCTCCCGCCATACATCATAAGACTTACACACCTCTCCCTCAGTATCAGCCAGAAGTTGAACGGTGAGTCCGTGTTTGTCTCGAAATGAGGCATGACTGACGCAGTTATCCCGGCTGATACCGATGACTTGAGTATCATGCTGAGTGAATTCATCCATTAAATCTGATAGCTCCACCGCCTCGATGGTACAACCGGTGGTGTCATCTTTTGGATAGAAGTAGATCACCAGATTCTGCTGCCCCAAAAACTGAGCGGATCTGATGATGTGCATATCTGAATCGGGCAACTCAAAGGGCGGCGCTTGATCTCCGGGGTTGAGCATGGTGACTCCTAGATGATTGTTGTCGTTGTGTTTTATTACGGTCGTTACGCTGTGTTACGAGATGTCCCTCTGTCATATCATGGTGCAATATAAATATTATGGTTTGGTCGTTGTTGATCAGAGGTTCTGCACCCACAGGATTCAATACGCAAGATAGTTGACTCACAGGAGTTCGGTCAACCATCCTTTTCGGCCTTTTTTCATTAAGTAGCATGAGGAAACCTGTTAGAAGTTGAATCTGGTTGGAATAGTAGGAAAATTGTCTGATTGGTTGCATAATATGGGCTATATAGGGTTACCTTTCAGCCCCGACAGCGGGAATCGAATCATAGCCGCAGTAGCGGCATTTGTTTTTTTCAGTGGCTGGTTGCCTCTCAAGCAGGAAAGCAAAGAAACAACGTGAAGGCCAAATAGATATGTACGACGATTTTTACAAACTCGAAGGAAAGCCGTTCCAGCTGACTCCGGATCACAAATTCTTCTTCAACAGCAAAGGTCACAACCGTGCCATGGCCTATTTGCGCTATGGATTGGAGCAGGGAGAGGGATTCATCGTCATTACCGGCGGCATCGGGACGGGTAAGACGACACTTGTGCGGAATCTCTTCGATGAGTTGAGCGAGATGAACGTCATGGCGGCTCAACTGGTGACCACCCAGGTGGATCCGGAAGATATGCTGCGAATGGTTTGTGCTTCGTTTGGCTTGGCCCACGAAGGATTGAATAAAGCCACACTGCTGCATAATCTTGAGGCTATTGCCAGAGCCCGTCACGCCGAAGGCAAACAGATGTTATTGGTCGTTGATGAGGCGCAGAATTTACCACCGCGATCAGTGGAAGAGCTGCGCATGCTCTCCAATTTCCAGGTCAATAACAGGGCTTTGGTTCAGACCTTTCTCCTGGGCCAGGAGGAGTTTAAGCGTACCCTGCAGAGCCCGGGAATGGAGCAGGTGCGTCAGCGCATTATTGCCTCCTACCACCTGGATCCGCTGAGTGTGGACGAGACCGAAAAATATATAGTGCATCGTTTACAACTGGTTGGCTGGAAAGAGGATCCGACCTTCAGTGACGGCGTGTTCAAGATGATCTATGAATTTACCGGGGGTGTACCCCGTCGCATCAACGCGATGTGTGATCGTCTGATGTTATTCGGATGTCTGGAGGAGATGCATGAGCTCAATAAAGATGCTGTGCTCTCAGTGATGCATGAACTGGAGCAGGAGGTGAGTTTCAATCCTCCTGGTGATGAGAAGCAGCAGTCACCACAACTGGCTTCAGTCTCACCCTTGCATCCAGGGGGAGCTGCAGCGGGGAATCAACAGGCAGTTGCGCCGCAGCAGACTGCCCAACCCGTAGCAGATGCAGATGAGCTGGTCTATCGTATTCAGGATCTCGAAAAGGAGATTAGTACGCTTAAGAAAACCCTGCGCAATGAGCAAAAATTACTGCGCAAGGCCATTCTTCTGCAGATGGATCTCGATGAGTATGATGATATCGAGTAGGGCTTTACTCTCCAATTGATGCTTGTAGTTCTCTACAAGTTACAGCTGATTAGTCCAGAGCGGGGCCAATGATCGCATCGACGGTTTCGAATCCACGTGCTTCCAGGGCTTCTGCGATATCCTCCCAACGATAGTTGGTATTGGTCTCTTCAGCCTGGGCGATAATACCGGTAGCAAATCGGTAGGCTTCATTTCGATCCAGGTCATGGGGGACTTTGACCAGTTTAATCTCTTCTGGGCGTCTACTGGGTAATACCATTATGGTCTCATTCATCAGCTCATTGCCTCATTTTTCAGCTGTGGTTTTATTCGTATATAGGGATACTATACCGCAAGTTCATACCCATTAAGCAATCATGCACTAGTGACTCTGTTCGATAGATGTTGTTGATCAGGGTTTCGGGGCTAGTGCAGGGTTGTTACTGATAGAGCTTAAGCAATATTTTCTATTTTTTTTGCCCCATACTCGCTATGTCATATTGCCTTTACAGCACTTAAGTATCACTGATTTGTATAGTGTTACTCTTTTTTAGAGCGCACCTGGTGGGGCCGGGCCCCACCCCAAACATTAACCCCGCAGGTAGGGTGGGGCCCGGCCCCACCCAAGCGTACAACACTGGCGGTT
>NZ_JBSYOO010000009.1:0-44194 GCF_058244675.1 Candidatus Thiodiazotropha sp. AKIB8
GAGCGCAGCGGAATCCGGGTTATCCGACACATCTCTTCCCGGATTCCGCTGCGCTCCATCCAGGCTACATATTATCCTAAAAAAATAAGTTGGCCGCTCCATTTCAATAGCAGGTTCCTGATTTTGAAGGGTGGTCAGGTGGATTTTTAAACAGTTGGACAAGCCACAGGCCGATAGCTTATGAGGAGAATGGTGCGGTTGGGGCGCACCCTTCTGACTGGATTACTCCTGAATTGCCACCAGGGTTCGACCGTGTATCTCTCCTGTCAGCATGCGCTCAAAGGTATCAGGTAGTTGCTCCAGGCTGACACTCTGTTGAACGATATCATCCAAGTGTCTCGGTTTTAGGTCTGTTGCAAGACGCTGCCATATCTCCATGCGAATATCATAAGGAGCGCTGGCAGAATCGATACCCAGCAGGCTGACGCCTCTAAGAATGAAGGGCATCACTGTAGTATTCAATACATGTCCACCAGCCAGGCCAATGGAGGCGATGTTACCCCAGGGTTTAATCTTGCAGGCGATGCTAGAGAGCATTTCACCGCCCACACTATCCACAGCTCCACCCCAGAGTGCGCGTTCCAAAGCGTGGTGAGAGGATGTGATCTGTTCCCGTCCAAGTATCTCTTGAGCACCGAGGTGTTGCAGAAATGCATGTTGCTCCTGCTTTCCCGTAACGGCATGGACATCGAAACCTTCGCCGTCGAATATATTGACTGCGAGACAGCCGACACCCCCCGTTGCACCTGTTACCAGAATAGGGCCCATATCCGGACGTTGGCCGTTGATTTCCATCCGGTGCAGCGCCAAAGCTGCGGTAAAGCCTGCTGTACCAAGCCCCATTGATTGAGCCAGGGTAAGCCCCTCGGGTAGAGGAATAACCCAGTCAGCAGGTACTCTGAGATATTCAGCATAGCCACCATCAGAGGTTGCCGAGAGCTCATAGCCTGTAACAATCACCGGGTCGCCTTCCTTGAAGCGCCTGTCATTGCTCTCTGCTACCTCTCCTGCGGCATCGATACCCCCAGTGAGAGGAAAGTGTCTCAATATTTTTCCCTTGCCAGTGCCGGCCAGGGCATCCTTGTAGTTGATGCTGGAGTATTGCACCCGGATCAACACTTCACCTTTATCCGGTGGTGCGAGAAGCAGCTCTTCAACGCCGGCAGAGTGTTGTGAATTGTCGAAGTGTATACGAAATGCGTTAAAAGAGGTCATGGTGGACTACTCCGTAACTACAGCTATTTTTCCAATCTTGCTCTGCCACTCTGCAGGACCGGTCTGATGAACCGAAACGCCCTGGCTGTCGACTGCGACGGTGACAGGGAAATCAACAACATCAAATTCCCTTATCGCCTCCATACCAAGATCCTCGAAAGCCAGCACGCGGGAACCACGAATCGCTTTGGAGACCAGGTAGGCGGCGCCACCCACAGCCATCAGGTAGACAGCTTTATGTTTTTTAATTGCTTCAATTGCAGTGGGTCCTCGCTCAGCTTTACCCACCATGCCAAGCAATCCTGCCTGGCCCAGCATCAATTCACTGAACTTATCCATACGTGTCGCTGTTGTAGGGCCTGCAGGTCCAACGACTTCATCCCGTACCGGATCTACAGGGCCTACGTAATAGATGAATCTATTATGAAAGTCGACCTGATCGGGTAGAGGTTCACCTTTTTCGAAGAGATCTGCAATTCGTTTGTGAGCAGCATCCCGTCCGGTCAGCAGTTTGCCATTCAGAAGAATCAATTCACCAGGCTTCCAACTGGCGATCTCTTCTCTGTTGACCTTATCCAGATCAACCCGGCGTGCCTGGGGTGAAGCCTCCCAGGTGACATCTGGCCAGTCACTGGCTTGTGGTGGAGTAAGCAGGGCAGGTCCGCTGCCATCCAGTGTGAACTCTACATGTCGGGTTGCCGCACAGTTGGGAATCATACCTACAGGCAAGGAGGCGGCATGGGTGGGAAAGTCACTGATCTTGACATCCAGAACAGTCGTTAGCCCACCAAGACCCTGTGCACCGATACCCAGGGCATTGACCTTCTCATATATCTCCAGGCGTAACTCCTCTTTGCGATTATGAGGCCCCCGGGTAAACAGTTCTTGAATATCGATGGGTTCCATAAGTGACTCTTTGGCCAATAGCATCGCCTTTTCAGCGCTGCCACCTACACCAATGCCAAGCATTCCCGGAGGGCACCACCCTGCACCCATTTTGGGGATCTCCTCAAGTACCCACTCCACCAGGGAGCCAGAAGGGTTAAGTACTTTGAAGCGGGATTTGTTTTCAGAGCCGCCACCCTTTGCGGCGATCTTGACCTCAACTTTATCACCCGCTACCAGTTCGGTATGGATGATGGCCGGGGTATTGTCACCGGTGTTTTTGCGTGAGCCCAGAGGATCGCTGACCATGGAGAAGCGCAGCAGGTTATCCGGGTGGGCGTAGCCATGCCGTACTCCCTGGTTTACCATCTCATTGATAGTCAGTTGGTTGTCCCAGGTGATCTCCATACCAATTTTCAGAAACACCACCACCATGCCAGTATCCTGACAGACGGGGCGCCTTCCTTCAGCACACATGCGGGAGTTAACCAGAATCTGAGCCATTGCATCTTTTGCTGCAGGGCTCTGTTCATTCTCGTAGGCTTTACCCAGGGCCTTGAGAAAATCGGCCGGGTGATAGTAGGAGATGAACTGTATGGCATCAGCAATGCTTTGGATGAAATCATCCTCGCGAATATGTGTCATAACCTATCCTGTTCTTATCTGCAGAAGATAAGGGGTACCATGTTAATTAATTAGATCTCCAGCAGTAAACGGCTTGGATCTTCGAGTAATTGTTTTATGGTTACCAGGAATTGTACGGCATCTCTCCCGTCAATAATCCTGTGATCATAAGATAGTGCCAGATACATCATTGGTCGTATAACGATCTCTCCCTTTTCAGCTACCGGACGTTGCTGAATCGAGTGCATACCCAGGATTGCGCTCTGGGGAGGATTGAGGATCGGAGTAGAGAGCATTGAGCCAAATACACCACCATTGGTGATGGAAAAGGTTCCTCCAGTCAGATCATCGTAGCTCAATGAACCCTGCTTGGCTTTTTCACCATACTCTTTGATGCGTTGTTCGACAGCGGCAAAGCTGAGTTGGTCTGCATCACGTAGAATGGGTACTACCAATCCACGAGGGGATGAGACTGCAATGCCAATGTCAAAGTAGCCGTGATAGAGAATATCATCTCCATCCATGGTGGCATTGATGATTGGAAACTGTTTCAGTGCTTCAACTGCAGCCTTGACGAAAAATGACATGAAACCGAGTTTCACATCATGGCGCTTTTCGAATGTGTCACGATGGGTTGCTCGCAGATTGGAGACTGCTTGCAGGTTTACCTCATTAAAGGTAGTCAGAATGGCGGCAGTTTGTTGCGCTTCGATCAGACGCTCTGCAACCCGTTTACGCAGACGGGTCATCGGTACCCGTTGCTCAACTCTGCCATCAGCATCAGCAGGAACAGCCTGAGTTGGTGTCGATTTTTTGGGTTGGCTGGCTTGCTGTGCAGGTTTGTCCGCAATGGCCGCTTCAACATCAGCTTTTACGATACGGCCGTTTTTGCCACTGCCCTTGATCGTATTGGGATCAATGCCACTTTCATTGACCAAGCGTCTGACTGCTGGTGACAAGACCGGGGAATCTTCACTCTCTTCAGCACCGGTTTCAGGCTGGCTGGAAGGGGTTTCTTCTGCAACAGAGCCTGCCTCCATTAGTGCCAGAATATCCTCAGCCTGGACAGTTTCACCCTCTTTAAAACGTATCTCTTTCAGTTGTCCATCTTGTGGGGCTGGTACTTCGAGTACCACTTTATCGGTTTCGAGATCCACCAAAGTCTCGTCCTGTTTTACCGATTCACCCGGTTGTTTGTGCCAACTCAATATTGTTGCGTCTGAGACAGACTCCGGTAGTTGGGGGACACGTAGTTCAATGCTCATTGTTGGTATGCCTGATTCCTGTAATTCATTCTAGGGTTGATGCGTCCACTGAGCGCCTCATCTATCAAGGTCTCTTGCTGGGCGATGTGAACTGAGCGATAACCTACTGCTGGAGCAGCGGCGGTAGAGCGCCCGACGTAGTGTAGCTGTCTGCTTTTTGAAGTTAATGGGTAGAAGCGATGTTTTATCTGATCCCAGGCCCCCTGGTTCTGTGGTTCCTCCTGACACCAGATAATCATTTTGGCATTTTTATATTGCCGTATCACATTGTCGAACTCTTTTTGCGGGAAGGGGTAGAGCTGCTCAATGCGAATGATCGCAACGTCCTCCAAGCCTCTGGAGCGACGTGTTTCAAGTAACTCGTAGTAGACTTTTCCGGTGCAGAGGACAACACGTTTTACCTTCTTGTGATCGATCTCATCGATCTCATCGATTACATTCTCAAACTTGCCCTCTATGAGTGACTGTTTGGATGAGGTGGCGAGGCGATGTCTCAGCAGACTCTTTGGTGTCATGACAACCAGCGGATGACGATATGGACGCAGGATCTGACGCCGAAGCAGATGAAATATCTGTGAGGCATTGGTAGGGCAACAGACCTGAATATTGTGATTGGCGCAGAGGCGTAGAAAACGTTCGGGTCGGGCGGATGAGTGTTCTGCACCTTGTCCTTCATATCCGTGAGGAAGCAGCATCACGAGGCCACATAATAGTCCCCACTTTTCACCGCCAGAGGTGATGAACTGGTCAATTACCACCTGGGCGCCATTGGCAAAGTCACCAAATTGGGCTTCCCAGATGGTCAATGAATTTGGATCTGCTGTGGCATAGCCATACTCGTATCCCAATACAGCCTCTTCCGAGAGCAGGGAATCGATAACCACAAAATCAGCCTGATTTTGACTGAGGTGCTGCAGCGGCACCAGGGATTCCCCATCGCTCTGATTGTGTAGCACTGCATGTCTATGAAAGAAGGTTCCCCGTCCAGAATCCTGACCTGAGAGACGAATTGGAATACCCTCGGTCAACATTGAGGCGTAGGCCAGGTTTTCTGCAAAACCCCAATCGATCAATTGGTCTCCGTTGGCCATGCGACGACGTTCGGTCCAGATTTTCTCCACCCTGGGATGGAGCTCGAATCCACCAGGTACATGAAGCAACTGATCTGACAACTGGTTAAAGGTGTCGATTGATAAAGTGGTATCGCAGGGATGGTCCCATTCGATACCTTTAAAACCATTCCAGCGTACAGCATAGGGGTGGCGCAGTGCGCAGGTGACTGGTCTGGCCTCTACAATACCTGCCTCCAGCGATTCTCGATAGTTATCCACCAGGTCTCTGGCCTGTTGTGGTGTAATGACTGAATCTTGAACGAGCTTTTCACCATACAGGGTTCTTACGGTGGGGTGGTTGCGGATTTTACGATACATCTCGGGTTGAGTCACTGACGGCTCATCCGCCTCATTGTGTCCTAGACGGCGATAGCAGATGACATCGATGACAACGTCTTTGCGGAAGCGCATACGGAAATCGAGTGCCAACCTGGTAACGAAAATGACAGCTTCCGGATCATCGCCATTAACATGAAAAATGGGTGCCTGAACCATCTTTGCAACGTCAGTACAGTAAAGGGTTGAGCGGGTGTCCAGTGGGTTACTGGTGGTAAAACCGATCTGGTTGTTGGTGATGATGTGAACGGTTCCACCGGTGGCGTAGCCTCGTGTCTGGGAAAGATTCAGTGTCTCCATGACCACACCCTGGCCAGCGAAGGCAGAGTCACCATGGATTAGAATTGGTAGTACCCGCGAGCCATCATGATCACCACGACGCCGTTGTCGGGCACGGACAGAACCCTCTATAACCGGATTGATGATCTCCAGATGAGACGGGTTGAAGCCCAATATCGTGTGCACGATACCACCGGGAGTATCGATATCTGTTGAGAAACCCATATGGTATTTAACGTCACCGGAGAGGCGTTGAGGATCAACAGTGACCCGGCCTTCAAATTCATCAAAGATCTCATGTGGCGGTTTACCTAGAATGTTGGTCAGGACATTGATACGCCCACGGTGGGCCATGCCGATGACGACTTCATTGATATCATTTTTGCCTGCATGTTGGATCAAATCATCAAGTAGAGGGATCAGTGTTTCACCACCCTCCAGGGAGAATCGCTTCTGCCCAACATAGCGTGTGTGCAGATATTTTTCGATGCCTTCTGCCGCAGTCAACAGGGTTAACAGCCAGCTCTTTTCCTTGACGCTGAATTGTTGAAGCAGGTGTCGCTGTTCGATGCGCTCCTGTATCCATCGCTTCTGCTTGGTATCGGTAATGTGTCCATATTCCGTACCGACACTGCCACAATAGCTCTTTTTCACCAGTTCGATTATATCCTTTAGCGCCATGCGCTCAGGGGCGAACAGGGAACCTGTGTTATATATAGTGTTTTGGTCAATGTTGTCGAGCTTGTGGTAAGCCAGATCGAGATCATCGACGGTCACCATCTCACGTAGCTTTAGCGGATCAAGGTTGGCATTCTGGTGACCCCGCATGCGATAACCGTTGATAAAGCGAAGCACAGAGGCCTGTTGCTCAGCAGCTGCAGGAGAGAGGTTTTCCTGTGGTGATGCTGTAGCAGAACGCTTCTCTTTTACCAGATGGAGGAAGCGTTGCCTAATGGGCTCATGGGCGGTATCGAGTCTCTCCTGATGGGGGAGTTGGTCAAATTGGTGTCGCCAATCTGGAGGTACGCTCTCAGGATCTTTGAGGTAAGATTCGTAAAGGTCTTCTACGAAAGAGGCATTGCCACCAGAAAAGGCGGAAGTGGATCTGAGGGAATCCAGATTTGTGGTCATCGTCTATTTGGAACCAATTGGCTAGTAAATATAACTTATTTTTGTGCAGCTATCAGTAAATGTTAGCACAGGCTGGGTATTTGGCAGTAGATATTGTAAAAAATTCGTTCATCCTGTGTCAGAATAGAATAAATTGTAAATAGATGACCAGACAAGGTGTTTGGAATGACTGGAGTCGTTAAGATTAGAGCGTACAGAATTAATCTGTCAATGAGCAAGGACTGAGAGATTGTCGGGCCAAAATCACAATAAACTAAGGGTCAATCTGAATCCGATCTCTTTGGAGGCGGATCTGGCCTATTTTGGTGCGCGCCTGGAGTTGGTAGGAGAGCCGGAAACGAGCTATCAGGCAGCTCAGCTAAAAGTATACAAAGCATTGGAGAGTGCACTGTGTGAAAATCTCAAGCGACTGCGCAAGAGTGAGTCCAAAACATCAGGTAAGAGTAAAAAGAGAGCGCCAAAAAAATCTGACAAGGCCTGATATCACTGAATTAGATTAACCTTTCAGACACTGTGCCTATCCTGGCATTATAGAGCTGAATCAGCTTTGACTCTCTTCTTTCAGACGCTTGTCGATCTCCTGCTCAGCCTGTGCCCAATCCTCGATAGATTTTCTAGGATCAAATCCATGTCTTTCGGCAATATAGTAAGCCGCTGTTTCGATCATCTGATACCTTAGAGTAGGATCTATGGTCGGCGGGTTCATTGGTGTCTTTGATTTATGCATTTTGGGTTTCTTGATCTTGTTTTTTTTCGAGCTCTCTTTTTTGCTCTTATCCTCAAGCTCTTGCTTGGTTTTTTTTGATTTTTTACCCATCTGATAGTCTCCTCTCAACGCAGACTTTCATAAATTAGTGTTGCTGCCAGAGGCCCACTTTTCTACCCCTTGCCAATCTTTCTGCGGCCAGGTAACCCCGTCGGGTTTCGGGATCAAGATGGGCTTCGTCAGCTACGCGTGCCATACCCGCTTTAAGCATACGCAGTGCGATGTCTGCGCCACCATGTTTCACTGTTCCAAGTATAACACCGTTTGCCATAACGACCCGGTATTCGATAGATATAGCGCGGCCGGCGGTAAGCATGTGTAGATACTGTTTTGCATCGGCACTGATACGTCTGGAATTTACCGGCGCTCTGATACCAAGCAGCTTTATCTGGCGTAGTCGCCCATCAGAGATGGTGGCTTGGAGCTGTTCACCACTGAAAACATTAATGACTCTTCCTTGCAGGCTGGCAGCCGCCACACAGTCAGGGCCCAGGCTGAATAGTAGTAGCAGGAGAGTCAGAGAGTTTGTGATATTTCGAACGAGGTTCATCTGATAGGGTCTCTTGTTACAGAGGCTGTTGGACTCAGTGCTGATATTGATTAAACACATAAGCGATTTAGACACTATCGGAGATGGTGGCTCAGCAGCTTAAAAGGTTTTCCTGGGTGCCGAGTTGGTGCCCTCGACAGGAGTCGAACCTGTGACCTATCGCTTAGGAGGCGATCGCTCTATCCTACTGAGCTACGAGGGCGGACGCCAGGCTATTGTCCCTGTATTAGATATAAAATGCTACGATGTTTTCTATTTTCTGAACGGATAAAGTCGAGTTTTTTGGTTGTATGATTGATATTGAATCATCAGGCTCGAGATGTTCATCCATAGGAAGACTAAGGATGGGATTAGTCAGGATTCCAGTAAAATTGCATCCAATATGGAAGCGTATCCGTATCCCTGATCAGATGCCCTAAAAATAGAGGGTGTGGCTATGCTCAAAAGGAACACCACTACCTGAAAGCCCGGCATGCGCAGTTGACGGGGCGTGGTTAGTAACAATTCGGGATTTAAATATGCTTGATACGGTACATCTACTAAGCCCTACATCCTTTCCCGCTATTCAGCGGGAGAGGCTGGAAACCCTGCAGGTAAATCTGGGATTTCTCTGCAACCTGTCTTGTGTTCACTGTCATGTAAACGCAGGCCCCAAACGTACTGAGATGATGAGTCGTGAGACTATCGATAATGTACTGCTGTTTCTTGAGAAGCAACAACTCAAACAGCTTGATTTGACTGGTGGTGCCCCAGAGATGAATCCCGATTTTCGCTACTTGGTGGAAGAGGCGCGAAAGATGGGTGTTAAAGTGATCGATCGAAGTAATTTGGTGATCATGCAGGAGGCGGGTCAGGAAGATCTGGCTGAGTTTCTGGCTGGGCATGGGGTTGAGGTGGTCGCATCTATGCCCTGTTACCTGGAGGAAAATGTAGATCAGCAACGGGGTAAAGGCAGTTATTCTCAAAGTATCGAGGCGCTGCTCAAACTCAATAGGTTGGGTTACGGTGTAAAAGATAGCGGCCTGATACTGAATCTTGTCTTCAATCCTCTTGGCCCGACACTTCCACCTCCCCAGGAGCCCCTGGAAGCAGATTATCGTCTTCAGCTTAAACAGCGGTTCGGTATTCAGTTTAATCAGCTGTTCACCATTACCAATATGCCCATTCAAAGATTTGGCAGTATGCTTCAGTCCAAGGGAGAGTTTAATAGCTACCTGAATCTGTTGCGAGGAGCCTACAAGCCTGAAAATTTAGCGGCTGTCATGTGCCGTAGCCTGTTGAGTGTTGATTGGCAGGGTTATCTCTATGATTGCGACTTCAATCAAATGTTGAAAATCCATCTTAAATCCGCTGAGAACTATCAACCCCATTTGAGGGATCTCTACGATGTGGATCTGAAAGGGTTGGATATCCAGGTGGCAGAGCACTGCTATGGGTGTACCGCTGGACAAGGAAGCAGTTGTGGCGGTGCGTTTGTTGAGTAAACGATGCCGCACCGATTGGTTTTGACTTTGAGGATACTATTCATCCATGTCGACTAAGTTGAGCGTGGTGATACCCTGCCTGAATGAGGGAGAAGGATTGCTGAAGTTGCTGCAGGATCTGCAGTATCTGCGCCACCAGGGGCACCAGTTGATTCTGGTCGATGGGGGTAGTGAGCCGCCACTCTCAACGTCGCTTCAATCTTATGTGGATCGGTTTCAGGTTTCACCTCCTGGACGGGCAATTCAGATGAATTCAGGTGCAGCCATGGCCGATGGTGATCTGCTCTGGTTCCTGCATGCCGATAGTCAGATCAAGCCGGGTATCGAGCATGCGATACTGACTATTGCAGATTCCGACGCTCTATGGGGGCGGTTTGATGTTCGTTTTAACGGCACTCATCCCTTGTTACGAGTGGTGGCGTGGATGATGAACTGGCGCTCGAGGATGACAGCTATCGTCACCGGCGATCAGGGGCTGTTTGTACAAAAACAGCTGTTCGAAAGCGTCGGGGGGTTTCCTCAGCAGCCATTAATGGAGGATATCGAAATCAGTCGTCGTCTGAAGCGTATTGCAGCGCCTAACTGTTTGCGTGAACGATTGACCACATCCAGTCGTCGCTGGGAATCTGCTGGGATAGTGTCGACCATTCTTTTGATGTGGGGTTTACGATTTGCCTACTGGCTGGGCGTCAGTCCCACCCGTTTAGCTGGATTTTATCGAAGCTATGGCCATTGAATATGAAACTGCATCGCCCTCAAATGCCGTGCTTGTATTTAGCAAGATCCCTGAAGTTGGGAAGGTGAAAACCCGATTGATTCCTGCACTTGGTGCAGAGGGTGCGGCAGAACTCTATAGCCGCTTACTGCAAAGAGAGATCCATTGGCTGGCGAAAGAGAAAAACTATCAAATCCAGCTTTGGCTCAGCTCGAATAAAGCTCATCCGTTGATACAAACACTGGCTGAAGATTACGATTTTACAATTCACTATCAGCAGGGAAGTGATCTTGGTGAGCGTATGTTTCATGCGGCAAACAGAGCCCTGCGTCACTACCGAAAGGTAGTGCTGATTGGTGTCGACTCTCCTCCACTAACAGTTGATCATATACAACAGACCTTTAGCTGGTTGGAGACTGAGGATGCTGTATTGGGGCCAGCCCAGGATGGAGGTTATGTGCTGTTGGGTTTGAAAGCAGCAGCAGCCGAGCTATTCAGAGGCCACAATTGGGGAACAGAAGACGTTGCTGAAACCACCAGGAGTGCACTACGTGGTCTGGAGTGGCGCTGGCGTGAACTGCCGCTACTGTGGGATCTGGATCGCCCCGAAGAGTTGAAAAAACTTAAAGCTCTGGGTATCGAGGTGGACGGTCAAGACCTCTTGCTCGATTGACGCTTTACTTGCCAGAGGCCGGTCAAAGCCAGTAGCAGTGAAATGATGATTAAACCGGGGAAGTCCAGTAATGGGATAGCCCGAGGGTTAGCTGGTGGATTTGCCAATACAGTAGCGCCAGGGGCAAACGTCAGTGTGGATCCCCAGGAAGTGTTGTTTACGTTCGGAAATAAAGGTGTAAGTGTTTCTGCCCCATTGTTGGCCAGGATGTTTATATCGGCCACGAAGTCAGGTGTTACATCTAGAACAGCGTTTGTCCAGTCACCTAGTGCGAATGTTTGAGTGCCACCAGGGGTGGTACCTCCATTGACGGTGACAGAACCAGTCATTACGTTAAGAAATGGTAGATTGTTGCCGTCGAGGATAACAGCATCATCCCAGGTGAAAAAACCGCTACCAGTCTCGCCGTTGGTCCCTGTCAGGGTGAAATTGTGCCTCATCTCCACAGCATTTACATTCGCACAGGCAAGCAGAAACAGTAAGGCGGGTAACAGGCGGAACAGGGTAACTCTTGTCATCATTTCTCCAGATTTAGGCTGAGGATCTGTGTTTTAGTAGGCTTCCTTTCTAAATTCCATTTGGGCACTTAGCGCCTAAAAATCACATCATGTGACGGTCTCTATCCCTTACCACGTCAAGTATAGTGCTTTTGGCTGTGCGAGGTCACGTTGGATTCCTCCAAATGACTAAATTTAATTAGAAAATAGCTGAAACAGTCGATGATGAAGCTCAGAATTAGTGTTTCGTTGGTATCTTGCTTCTAAAATAGACGATTTCTGCGATTAAGGGCACCTTATATCGAGCGGGGGTGCGAAAGTCTGCTAGTGGGCCGCTAGGCCTTTCCGAGTGATTTTGAGCTGGTGGTTGGGCGGGACTCTCCAGCCGGGCCATAGGTCTTGTCACTATTTGCAAAACCTCGCAGAATATCCAGAGCTTGTGCGACCTGATGTTGATTCAGTTGCACTGCCCCCCCATTGATCTCATTCTGTTTCTGACACGCTTCCAGCAGTGATGAGAATTGACGCCAGAGTTGATCCAACTGATCACTGTTCTGGCACTGCTGAATAAACGCTTTATTTCCCTTTCGGTCAGAACTATATCCTTGGGAAAGCAGCAGCTGATTGTGCTGTGAGACGCTCTTTTCTACTTCTAAGAGCAACTGCTTTTTTTGTTCGGTCAACTCTTCCAGTGCTATTGAAGGTGGGGCTTTTAAAAGTTCAAATTCCCGCTTCAGTAACTCAAGCAGGCTATTAGTCTGCTCAATTTCGCTATTCAGGAGCTTGCTAAAAGTAGTTTGATTTTGAGTATTGTTTGGCATATCGGTTAAGGAAGAGAGAGTTCCATAGCCAGCATTTTATCGGCTGCTGTTTTAGGGTCGATAGTAAAACTTCCATTCGCAAGGGCTTGTTGTACGGCTTCGACCTTCTGTGCATCAACAATCGGCATATTGGCGATTCTTCCCTCAAGTTCCTGTAGTTTTCCGGCATCACCGGTAAGATCGAGGCGATCGCCGCCTGAAGTTGCTGCAGCTGCTGACGGGGCTTTGCTTCCGCCGGCCTTCCCTGTGCTTTGTGTCTTGCCACTTTTGCTGCTCTTGCCCGTTCCTTTCAGATTCCGGCTTGAAAGACTATTGATTTGAATGGGCATCGTGCTACCTCAATGAGATGTATACAAAGCTAATATCGTCTTATGTTAATGCAACTTAAATCATAGATCGAATTTCTGTGTAACAGACTTCAGTCGACCATCACCAATCCCTTCGATACAACTCGTGCCTCAATCTTCTTCTTTGACTTGCTGTTCACTACCGTAATCAGATCTCCAGGGTTGCCTTGTTTAATGGCTTTGCCTTGCATTCGCACCTGGATACCACCAGAGCCTGCCAGAATGGTTACCTGGTCTCCCCGTTTTATAGTTTTTCTTACCACCAGCATCGATGGGGTGACAACCTGGCCTCTGCGCAGAGTTCGCTTCAGGGTCTGTCCCACCACTTCGTCAACAGACTCAAAATATCCGCGGAGCAGGTGGCTGGTATCGGATATTTTTATTTTAAGATCTTTACTGTCGATCGCCTCTCCTCTTGGCAGGTCTCTGACGGCAAAGACGACCGGGGCCTGAATGCCGACATTGGCAGATATATAGAGTGACCAGGGGGCAGGGGAGGCGCATCTGACGCCTACAGAGGTGCGTCCCAGCTTGACGCCACCAGGGGGGCTGAAAGCCTCCAGAGGAGTTTCACATTGCTTTAATTTGAGTCGATGATCCAATGAGGAGATTTTTATGGTTGCTCCCGCCACATCCTGGGTCAGAGTCGATTGCAAGTAGTCTCTGGCTGTATCAGCAATGGATTGATGGGACTGATGTTCATTATCCGTGGGCTGGGCAGAGGCAGATCCTGCCAGGAGCAGTCCCAGCAGTATTCTGAGTCCTAGTGCTTTCGGATTGATCATTCTGTATCTCCACCTATTTGCCAATAAACTATGCAAGCAATGTGCCGTGGATAAATGGATATGGCTGTTGAATTTATTAAGCCTAAAGGTCGAGGCCTGCAAGCCGCCATACCTATTGATGAAATTCAATATATATCACTAGATTGAGGTGTCAGAGAATGGCGTCAATGTTAGACAGTGTTGACCAAAGAACCAAGCTGGCTGGACAGAATCGTCTTGAATTACTGCTGTTTCGTCTATCAGGGCGTCAGATTTTTGGCATTAACGTCTTCAAGGTGAAGGAGGTGGTTCAGTGTCCACCTCTAACTGCACTGCCTGGTTCCCATGAGAATATAAGGGGAGTCGCCTCAATACGTGGCAACAACATCCCGGTCATGGATCTTTGTCATGCCATTGGCGGACCGAAGATGGGCAATGCCAAAGACTATTTTATTATCATCACCGAATACAACCGGCGGTTGCTGGCCTTCCTTGTCGGTAACGTGGAGCGAATTGTCAATACCCATTGGGAGGATATACTCCCTCCACCACAAGGGGTGGGTCGGAACAGTTATATGACTGCAGTCACCGAAATTGAAGGTGATTTGATAGAGATAATCGATGTTGAAAAGGTGTTGAGTGAAGTTTTGGGGATTGATGAAGAGATCACCAAGCCGATAGACGTAGAAGGTGCGGATGTTACAGCCTTTAAAGTCTTGGTTGTGGATGACTCGATGGTAGCTCGTAATCAGATCAAGAAGGTGCTTGAAGAGATCGGGCTGGAGGCGATCCTTGCAAAGGATGGCAAAGAGGCTTTGAAGCACCTTGAAAGCTGGTCTGAAGAGGGTAAGGTGAGTGACTGGCTTGCGATGGTGATTTCGGATATTGAGATGCCAAAGATGGATGGTTACTCCCTGGTGAGCGCAATTCGAGAAAATCCGAAGCTGACTGACCTGTATGTTATTCTTCACTCTTCATTAAGTGGTGTATTCAATGAGAGTATGGTTAAAAAGGTTGGAGCCAACCATTTTCTCGCTAAGTTTATGCCGGACGAGTTGGTTTCAACAGTAACTAAGCGTCTGAAAGATATTTCTTAAACGCTAGCCTTATTCATACAGCTGAATAACAAGATACTACTATGTACAACCGAACAGCGGCTATTTCGCCGGCAGATTATGAGGCGTTTAAGAATTTTCTGCAGCAGGCGTGCGGAATCCTGCTGGGAAATGGCAAAGAGTACCTTGTTTCGAGCCGTTTGGGTGGCGTTATGAAGGAGGCAGGAGTTGCCTCTCTCGGTGAACTGCTGAAGCAGATCAAATCTCCCATTCATTCCCGATTGAAGGTTAAAGTCATCGATGCCATGACAACCAATGAAACCTTTTGGTTTCGGGATATCGGACACTATATTCTGATGAAGGAGACAATCCTTCCCGATCTGAATCAGCAACGGGGTGGTGCGATACGCATCTGGTCAGCTGCCTGTTCCAGTGGTCAGGAACCCTATAACATCAGTATGATTGCAGATGAATATCAGGCAATGAAGGGGCAGGCTCGACAGGTTCAAATTCAGGCCACTGATATCTCCAGCAAAGTTTTAGATGAGGCCAGAGCGGGTGTCTACTGTGGTCTGTCTGTTGAGCGCGGCTTGACTGCCGAACAGAAAAGTCGCTTTTTCACCCCTCAAGGTGATTGTATTGAGGTCAAACCGGAGATCAAACGCCGGGTCAGTTTCAGGCCAATGAATCTGGCTGACAACTATCAGGTGATGGGGCGTTTCGATGTGATTTTCTGTCGCAATGTTCTGATCTATTTTTCCAATGAACTGAAAAAAGATATCGTTAATCGCATGGCTGATATTCTCAATCCTGGGGGATATCTTTTTCTCGGCTCCACAGAATCTATCAATCAATTAACCAATCGGTTTGAGATGAAGGTAGGTCATGGGGGCATCTCATACAGGCTTAAGTCCTAGTGTGGTGCGTCATATAAACCCTATATTTAGACAAGGCCAATCTCAGTTTGCGTTTTAATCACCTGCCTCGCCCTGCGGGAAGCCACTCAAGCCGCGATTGCGGCGTTGCTCCCCTTGGTAAGGGAACGACCATTACCTGCGGGCTGCGCCTTGCACTCACGGCTTGAGCGGCTTTCTAAATACAGGGTTTATATGACGCACCACACTAGTGGTTAACAGCCAGTAATCCAAATCTCTCCAAGCAACGACTGATTCCCCTTTCAGGACAAACACTGCTTGTTCTCTGTTTCAGTTGGAACGTAAATAGAGAGACTCAATGCTCATCCTGACCTCAATCACCACGGCAAAGCTTGCCGCTATCCGGCACCCGGTTGCCGTTTGCAGTCAGAGGTTGTAAGTGGCCGACTAGTATGACGCGCCACACTAGCGTTCAGTTGCGGGATACAGAGGGATTATGGCTTTTGGCATACTCCCTGCATCATGCTCAGTGTGAGAACTCAGGTTTGGAGCATCTGATGAATTTTGACAACCTTTTCGGCGTACATGAAAGAGCCCTGGTACTGCGCTCCCAAAGAGCAGAAGTACTCTCGGCCAATATAGCCAATGCTGATACACCGGGTTACAAGGCGCGGGATTTTGATTTCAAAGTAATGCTTAGTCGGGAGATGGATAGTGGTGATCGAATGAAAACCACCAATACCCGCCATATCCAGACCGAGACAGGTGCAGTTTCGCCGGCTCAACTCCTCTATCGAGTGCCAGCCCAGCCCTCATTGGATGGTAATACCGTGGATACAGAACGTGAGCATGCTGCCTTTGGTGCCAACGCAATCGAATATCAGACCAGTCTGAGTTTTGTTAACAGTAAGATCAGCGGTCTTCGCAAAGCATTGACGGGTGAATAACGATGTCAATTTTTAAAATCTTTGATACAGCCTCTTCCGGCATGAGCGCTCAGACGCTGCGTCTGAATCTGGTAGCCAGCAATATGGCCAATGCCGATGCGATCAGCAGCAGCATCGAAGAGACCTATCGGGCCAGGCAGCCTGTGTTTCAAACCGTGCTTGATCAGACTAATCCCGATGCAGTTTCACATGGTGTGCGAATGGCAGGTGTGGTTGAGAGTCAGGCACCACTGATACAGGAACATGCGCCAGACCATCCGATGGCTAACGAAGAGGGTTATATCTTTCGCTCCAATGTCAACATGGTTGAAGAGATGGCCAATATGCTCTCAGCCTCCCGTTCATACCAGAGTAATGTAGAAGTGGCGAATTCAGCGAAGCAGTTGCTTCTTGCCACACTGCGTATGGGTCAATAAGGAGACCACTATGACAACCGGCATCGTGTCCGCATATAACCAATATGAAGATATTGGCCTAGTTAACAATACAGATACAACTGAGCAGAATCAGAGTGAGCTGGGGCTGGAAGATTTTATGAATCTGCTGGTCACTGAGTTGACTCATCAGGATCCATTCAAGCCGATGGAAAATTCCGAGATGGCAACCCAGGTCTCTCAGTTTGCCACAGTATCCGGGATCGGTGATCTCAACAGCTCATTCAACGAACTGCGCGGGGCGCTGACCTCCAATCAGGCACTGCAAGCAGCCACACTGGTTGGTAGAGATGTGTTGGTTGAAAGTGATATTGGTGTGCTGGCAGAAGGCGAGCCTCTGCAAGGCAGTGTCGTTCTTCCCTCTTCAGCAAGTGATGTACGGATAAGGATCACTAACAGTACCGGTGAGTTGGTGAGAGAGCTTCCTTTGGGAACCCACGAGTCGGGACAGGTTGCATTCAGCTGGGACGGATATGACGACTCGGGTGAATATGCGGGTGATGGACTCTATCAGGTTAGTGCAGCAGCCAGTGTTGATGATGCAGAGATGGCGCCTGCTGTATTGGTGTCAGCGAATGTGGAGAGTGTCAATCTTAGTGGACAGGGCGGTATTCAACTCAACCTGGATGGGTTGGGGCAAGTCTCTATGAATGATGTTGTTCAGATTCAATAGGTAATCAGTTTCAGACTGAAGGGTTATGGCCATTCAGTGATTTGACAGGAGAAATAAGATGGCATTTCGTATTGCACTAAGTGGTCTGGATGCAGCTTCCACCGACTTGGAAGTAACCGGTCACAATGTGGCTAATGCAAGTACTGTTGGCTTTAAACAGTCCCGAGCAGAGTTTGCAGATATCTATGCTAACTCAATCAGTGATGTCAGCAGTTCTGTACCTGGTCGAGGTGTTCGGGTTACCCGGGTTGCACAACAGTTTTCTCAGGGTAGCACAGAGTTTACCTCAAATAATCTGGATATGGCGATCAACGGCGAAGGCTTCTATGTAATGGAAGATTCTGCCGGTGATCGAGCTTATACGAGAGCTGGTGCATTTACGGTAGATCGTGACGGTAATGTAGTTGATCATACTGGGTCAAGATTGCAGGTCTTCCCCCGCATTGGCACAACCGGTAGCTTGTATAATACTGGCTCAACAGTTGATTTGAATCTGCCTGTGGTCTCAGGTACACCGCAACCTACCACTAATATTGAAACGACCCTGAATTTAAGCGCATCAGAACAACCGCCTACTGCGGTTTTGGATCCTACTGCTGCAGGTTTTACTTTTCCACCAGATCCATTGAGTTACAACCACTCTACTGCTACCACAATTTATGATTCACTTGGTACGGCACACACAGCGACAATGTTTTACGTCAAAGTGGCAGATAATCAGTGGAACGCCTTCTCATTCGTTGACGGTAACAATGTGACCGTTGGTGGTAATGCGTTTGCTGATGTTCAGTTTACAACTACCGGTGCCTTGGCGACAGCAACAGGGGATGTTGATGCTTCTGGTAATATCACCATCGATGATTTTAACCCTGGTGGCGGTGCAGCAGACATCAGTGGCCTGACCTTTGACTACAGCTCTACATCCCAATTCGGTTCGGGGTTTTCAGTGAATGAACTATCCCAGGATGGTTATACCTCAGGTCGTCTGAGTGGTGTGGAGGTGGATGATAGCGGCGTCGTCTTTGCGCGTTTTACCAATGGCCAATCGGAACCACTGGGAAAGATTGCTTTGGCGCGGTTTACCAATAACCAGGGTCTTCGTCAGATTGGTGATACCAGCTGGTCTGAATCCTTTGCCTCGGGTGATGTTCAGATTGGTGAGCCTGGTACTGGTAGTTTCGGGTTAATCCAATCAGGTGCGCTGGAAAATTCAAATGTAGATCTGGCCAAGCAGCTGGTTAATCTGATAACTGCACAACGTAACTTTCAGGCGAATGCTCAGGTCATCACCACCGCTGATGCAGTGACTCAGACTGTAATCAATATAAGATAGTCTTCGATTAGTTAACAGGCCCTAAAACTCTCAGGGTGCGACCCAGCCGCACCTTCGAGAGAACCAATTAAAATTCTACTGACTTGATCAGGCTATTGAATACGCAGCAATAACATCTCCCTTTCAATTTTATCCGCTTCAAGTAGCGATTTATAACCACAAAATTATTCATAACTCGTATCACAGCTGTCCTATTACTTTAACTATTACGGTTGTAACTGATTCATTGCTGTTGGTTTCTATTGTTGATTGAGAGTAGAGACATGAAAAAGCATCATAAAGCAGAGGGGGACGGCTAGAAAAAAATTACAAGTCATCAGTATCTTAAATAGGTGGAGAGAGGGGCCGGGGGAGAATGAATACCCTATTTTCCCCAACAATCAGCAAGATAAATATGAACGATCAGTGCGGTTTTTTTTCAACCACATGTAACGCTTCGCGTACACCCTCTCCCCAACCCCTCTCCCGTAAAGGGAGAGGGGCTTTCAGAGTTGTTCTGAGAAGATTGAAAGTTAATGGGACCGCAGATGAACTCATATATGATTAGTTCAGAATCTGGCCTTATATTGGATGCAAGATATAGGCTAAGCCTAACATCCTTTTTGTGTGTCGATCACTCTTGCTGATACTCAGTTTCTACACCACACTATCATTAACTATTTTCCTGATAAGAGTGTGAATTGGAACTCATGGTCGAAAAACCGGTAACCCTCTATTTCGGCGACTCACTCGGTCGATATGGTTTTGGTGATGGGCACCCCTTTGGCCCGGATCGTATCCATGCGTTTTGGAAAGAGACAGTAAAACGGGGGCTGGATAAAGAGGTAACCATTGCTACCCCACAACAGTGCAGTGATAGACCGCTGCTGGCATTTCATACCGAGTCTTATATAGACCGGGTGAAAAAACAGTCAGTCACTGGCAGCGGTTATCTGGACCAGGGCGATACACCTGCCTTCGAAGGGGTTTACGAGGCGGCATGTACAGTGGTTGGTTCAGTGTTGGAAGGTATACAAGGAATGCTATCCGGTGAGCATCCCAAGGTATTTGTCCCCATTGCAGGTCTGCACCATGCCAGACGGGACGAAGCTGCCGGATTCTGCGTCTTCAATGATGCCGGTGTATTGATTGAGAATCTTAGATTGAACCAGGGAATCAAGCGAATAGCCTATGTCGATATCGACGCCCATCATGGTGATGGCGTCTTCTATGCCTTTGAATCAGACCCGGATCTGATCTATGCCGATATCCATGAAGATGGTCGCTTTCTTTATCCAGGCACTGGTGCAGTTGAAGAGACGGGGAAGGGCAAGGCAAAAGGTAGCAAACTCAATATCCCGATGCCACCATTTGCCGATGACGACCTGTTCTACAAAGTCTGGCCTGCAGTTGAGGATTTTGTGCGTAAGGGTAGACCTGAGTTGATCATCCTCCAGGCAGGTGCAGACAGTATTGAGGGTGATCCCATCACCCATATGGCTTTTACACCAGCGGCTCATGCTTATGCTGCGAAAAGATTATGCGAAGTTGCCAACGAACTATGTGAAGGCCGTTTTATTGCATTGGGTGGGGGTGGCTATAACCGTACCAATCTTGCTTTGGCCTGGAATGATGTGATCAATGCGATGGTTCAAGCGGGGTAAATGGAACGGTCTGCCGAGTGGAAGCTGAAGCAACCGGCAGGCTGAAATCCTCTGATTGGTACAGTTTATACGTTACACCACACAAGCGATGTAGGGTGCGGCCCTGCCGCACCATGCCCAACTTGATCGAAACCAGTTGATGAGCAGCTAGGCAATAGTGCTGTTGACTATACTCAGAATGAATCTGTAGGGCGGTCGCAGGTTGATCTGCTATTCACCATAGTTGGAGGCGTTAATACTTTTAACGGTGGTGAGGTTGCATCTTTATAGCAGTGGTATGAAATTGTCTCTGTTTCATTCGGGATCCAGATTAATTAACCTTTTTTGGTGGGGCATGGCCCCACCCTACCTGTGGGTGATATTTTGGTCTGGTTGGTAACATGAGGGTAGCTTTGTTATTTCGAAAAAAGGGTGAGATAGATGCCAAAACCAATCCAGGAGAGTATCAGTAATATCCAAGGGAGCCAGTTGACCGGTTTCTGCTCTGTTATTGGTGTCACTGGCTGTTCTGATTGATTCTCTGGAGCCTGATTGCTTTTCTGCTCTTTTTTCTTTCGCTTATCCATCTCCCGCAGCTTGGCTTTGTGCTGCTTTTTATACTGATCAATACCTTTTTGTATGCCGCTGGCAATCAGCTTGGTCTGCTCCTTGGTTTGACCGGGACGCTGGGTGGCTCGGGCGATCTGCATGGCCTCGTTCTTGGTCTCTTCAGAGGGTTTCTGGTTATTTGTACTTTTAGCCATTGTTTTGCCGCTTAATCGATAATGTCTCCATTATCACTGATTGGTTCGCTTATTGCATTGTTACTGTCATAGACAAGTAAGTGACGATTTTAAGAGAGGAGCCAACCCATGGATCGCATGCTATACGTCGCCATGAGCGGAGCAAAAGAGACATTGATGGCCCAGGCGAGTAACTCCAATAACCTGGCCAATGTGAACACGCCAGGATTTATGGAAGATCTCAACCAATTCCGCAGTATGCCTGTGTTTGGCGCCGGTTATCCCACTCGGGTCTATGCCCTGGACGAGCGTCCGGACATCAATTTTGACAAGGGCAGTCTGCACTCAACGGGTAATCCGCTGGATGTGGCCGTTAATGGCAAGGGTTATTTCGCAGTTCAGGCAGCGGATGGCTCTGAGGCCTATAGCCGCCGGGGTGATCTGAAAGTCGATGCCAACGGCCTGGTCACCAACGGCCAGGGTTTGCCGGTGATCGGCAACAGTGGACCGCTTGCCTTGCCGCCTTTTGAGCGTCTGGAGATTGCGCCGGACGGTACTATCACCATTCTTCCCGAAGGCTCAACTCCCGAGGCATTGGCCATAGTTGATCGTATCAAGATGGTCAATCCTCCGGGGGATGCGCTTTATAAGGGTGAAGATGGTCTGCTGCATCTGCAAGAGGGTGGTGAGGCAGACGCTGATGCCGCGACACAGCTGGTCTCTGGGCACATTGAGAGCAGTAATGTGATCGTCGCAGATGCCCTGGTGAATATGATTGAGCTTTCGCGAAAATTCGAAATGCAGGTGAAGATGATGAAGACGGCGGAAGAGATGGATAACGCTTCTGCCAGTCTGATGAACATGAGTTGATGTTGGCAGGTAAATTGCAGCTTAACTATTGAATAGATGATTATATTGCTACGAGGAAGAGACTATGTACCCGGCACTCTGGATCGCTAAAACCGGATTGGATGCACAACAGACCAATATGTCTGTTATCTCCAACAACCTCGCTAACGTCAACACTACCGGCTTCAAACGTGACCGGGCTGTCTTCAACGATCTGATTTATCAGAACCTGAGACAGGTGGGTGCTCAATCATCCGAGAATACTGAGTTGCCATCCGGTCTGATGGTAGGTACCGGGGTACGAGTTGTCGCATCACAAAAAGAGCACAGTCAGGGCAACATCGTTCAGACCGGTAACTCTTTGGATGTGGCGATTCAAGGTAAAGGCTATTTTCAGGTGCTGCATCCGGACGGGAATGTGGTCTATAGCCGGGATGGTACATTCAGTCTGACAGCAGACGGAAATATCGTTACCCCCAACGGCTATGAGCTTCAGCCCGCAATGACTGTACCGAGCAATGCCACCAGTTTGACTGTTGGTTCAGATGGTGTGGTCTCGGCTCTGGTTTCCGGTAACAGCACACCGACCCAGATTGGACAGATCGAGTTGGGTTACTTTGTTAATCCCCAGGGACTTGAGCCTATTGGCGATAACCTCTTTCGAGAGACCAATGCCAGTGGTGGGGTTAACACTGCGATACCTGGTAGTGACAGTACCGGTACTTTGATTCAGGGGGCGTTAGAGAGCTCGAATGTGAATGTTGTGGAAGAGCTGGTGAATATGATCGAGACACAGCGGGCCTACGAGATGAACTCCAAGGCTATCTCCACCACTGACGAAATGCTCTCCTACGTCAATCAGCAACTTTAACGGGATACCAGGCTGATGGGCAGACTGCATAAAATATCTTGGCTGGTTCTACTGATGTTGGTTATGGTCGGTTGCCAGAACAGCAACCCGGTCAGAGATGCCGCTTATGCACCGATCCGACCTGTTGTACCGCCACAGGCACCCACCGGTAACGGGGCGATCTACCAGTCAGGCTATGAACAGGCCTGGTTCGAAGACAGGCGTGCTCGCCGGGTAGGGGATCTGCTTACCGTACAACTGGTTGAGAGCACTCAGGCAAACAAGTCCGCTTCAACAACAACCGCCAAAAGTTCCAGCACCAGTATGACCAATCCTGTGCTGTTTGGTCAGGCGATGCAGTTCAATGTTCCCGGTTTTATGCCTATTGCCAATAATAAGGATGTCAATCTGGGATTCGACCTCTCCGCAGCCAATGATTTCTCTGGTGACGGCAGCGCATCTCAAAGTAATGCTTTGAGTGGCAGTATCACCGTATCGGTTATCGAGGTGTTGCCTAACCGCAATCTCTATGTTCGTGGTGAAAAGCGTATCGGTATCAATCAGGGTACAGAGTATGTCAGGCTCTCCGGCATTGTTCGCCCAAGCGACATAACCCCAAGCAATACCGTTAACTCAACCCGTATTGCCGATCCGACAATCACCTATAAAGGCGAAGGCGCACTGGCTGACGCAAACTCCATGGGCTGGTTATCACGCTTCTTTAACAGTGTGCTCTCTCCCTTCTGAGGTATCTGAGATGAAAACGCTCTTGAAACAATCCCTGCTGGTTATAACCATCATGCTGATTACAGTTCAGCCGCTGTTGGCAGAGCGAATCAAGGATCTGGCCTCTATCCAGGGTGTGCGTAACAACCAGCTTATTGGTTATGGTCTGGTGGTAGGGCTGAATGGAACCGGTGATAAAGATACCGACTCTCCCTATACCATCAACAGCCTGAAGAATCTGCTTTCTCAATTGGGTGTGCAGATACCTGATGGGGTCAATATCAAGCCTAAAAACGTCGCAGCAGTAATTGTTCATGGTGATCTTCCCCCCTTTAGTAAGGTTGGACAGAAGCTTGATATTACCGTCTCTTCTCTGGGTAATGCGAAGAGTCTGCGTGGTGGCACTCTGTTAATGACACCATTGAAAGGTGCAGATGGAAACAACTATGCCTTGGCTCAGGGTAACCTGGTGGTGGGTGGATTGAGCGCAGAGGGACAGGACGGTTCAAAACTAACCGTAAACATACCCAGTGCCGGTCGTATTCCGAATGGTGCAACTGTCGAGCGGGAAGTGCCAAATGCCTTCAATAAGGCGCCGATGTTAACCCTGAATCTTAATGATGGTGATTTCACTACAGCAATGCGTGTTGCTGAGTCGATCAATCTGACCATCGGGCCAGGCACAGCAAAGGCGGTCGATTCAACTTCTATCCGCGTAAATGCGCCGCTCGATCCAGGTCAGAAAGTAACCTTTATCTCCATGCTCGAAGAGTTGGAAGTCAAACCTGGGGTTGCCTCCGCGAAGGTGATTATCAACTCCCGCACCGGTACGGTAGTCATCAATAATCAGGTTCGGGTCTATCCTGCTGCCGTCTCCCATGGCAACCTGGTGGTAAGCATCAGCGAAGATCCCGCAGTTTCTCAACCTGCGCCATTTTCTCGTGGCGGCAATACCGAAGTCGTTCCTCAAAGTCAGGTTACCATTACCGAAGAGGGCTCAAACCACATGTTTCTCTTCAATCCCGGTGCTTCTCTGGATGAGGTGGTTCGGGCTGTCAATCAGGTCGGAGCTGCACCGAGTGATCTGGTGGCAATTCTTGAAGCACTGAAAGAGGCGGGGGCACTGCGTGCTGAGTTGCTGGTGATCTGATGAACAGTGTTGCACCCTCCATGTATCACGATTTCTCCGGTCTGGCGGATCTGAAACGCCAGGCCAGGGATGATCAGGGTGCAAGTGCTGAAAAGGTTGCACGTCAGTTTGAATCCGTATTTGTTCAGATGATGGTCAAGCAGATGCGCCAGGCCAGTTTTGGTGGTGGTCTGCTCGACAGTCAGCAGACTAAATTTGCCCAGGATATGTATGACCAGCAGCTGGCAGTTCACCTCTCTGAGCAGCGGGGTCTGGGGATGCTCCCTATGTTGCGGAGTCAGCTGGGTGCGGCGCCTCAGGTGCAACAGCAGGAACTCTCAGGCTTGGAAAGCTACTGGCAAAATCCAGCCACTCTGGCCCGTCGTCATGGTACAAATGTAGCGCCAGTCAAACCATCTGAAGACGTTGAACAGACGACTCAAAAGATCGACTCCCCGGAAGATTTTGTTACCAGACTCTGGTCTTGCGCCGAACAGGCAGCAGAAGAGCTGGGTCTGCCCCCTGAGGCACTGCTGGCCCAGGCTGCCCTGGAGACAGGGTGGGGTGGTCATGTGATGCAGTCAGCGAATGGCAACAACAGCCATAACCTTTTTGGTATCAAGGCGGATCAACGCTGGGATGGTGATCAGGTACGAAAGGAGACATTGGAGTATCAAGAGGATATAGCAGTCCGCAGACGTGAGAACTTCCGCAGTTATAGCTCTTTCGATGAGAGCTTTCAGGACTATGTGGCCTTCCTTAAACAGAATCCCCGATACTCAGAGGCCTTGAGTAATACTCAGGACAGCGAATCCTATTTCAGGGCTCTGCAGGATGCCGGTTACGCTACCGATCCGGAATATGCGAACAAAATACTCCGGGTGATGCAGGGGCCTGAAATGCAGGCAGCACTCGACCATTTCAAGAGTTCGGCACAACAGCCGATATAGCGAATTAGGAGGCGACTAAGATGAGCTTACAATCCATCGGTGTCTCCGGGTTGGTCGCCACTCGGCTTGCCTTGGATACCACTGGCCATAATATTGCCAACGTTAATACTGATGGTTACAGCCGTCAGCGGATTGATTTTGCCACTCGGTTACCTTTTCAGAGCGCTGTGGGTTATATCGGCAGCGGTGTCCAGGCCACTGAAGTCCAACGTCAGTATGACTCTTTCATCGCTGGCCAGATGCGTGCCAGCGCCTCTGTGGCCTCTGAGTTGCAGGCCTATTTCAACGGCGCAAAACAGCTGGATGACATCGTCGCCAATGCAGATTCAGGTCTGCAGCCTGTGATCCAGAATTTTTTCGATGCCATGCAGGGTATGGCTGACGATCCTAGCTCTATCTCTGCACGCCAGCTGGTGTTGAGCGAGGCGGAGACAATGGCCGATCGCTTCCACTATTTCGATCAACAGTTCGAAAGTATGCGCAACCAGATGAATAACCAGATCGGATTCAATATTGGTGAGATCAATCGAATTGCCCAGGGTATTGCCGAGATCAACGAGGATATTAAGATCGCTTACGGCAGTACTCCCAACGATCTGATGGATAAGCGCGATCAGTTGGTCAACGAGCTTTCTGAGTTGGTCGATATTCAGGTATTGCAGCAGAGCGACGGCGCCTTCAACATCTTTATAGGGAAAGGGCAGCCACTGGTCATGGATACCGATGCAGCCACCTTAGGTACGCAGCCTTCCACCATGGATCCAAGCCATCTGGAGATTACATTCAACTATACCTTCGGCAGCCAGGTTGTGACTGACCAGATGAGTGGCGGTGAAATTGGTGGAATGCTCAGATTCCGCGACGAGATACTCGATCCCACCCATGACCGTGTAGGTCTGGTGGCATTAGGCATAGCCGATCAGATCAATGCTCAAAATCAACTGGGTCTAGACCTGCAAGGCATAGTTGGAAGCTCGATGTTTAACCTGGGGTCGGTTGATGTCTATCCCAGACCGGGAAATGGCAGCTCCATTACCGCCAGTTTCAACGACATCGGTAATCTCACCGGTGATACCTATGAAATCAGTTACGATGGCGCAGACTTCACGCTGCTTAATATGAACAGTGGTGCGACTCAGGTTCTGGCGGCGGGACTCAATACCGTTGATGGTGTCGATATCACCATTAATGCAGCTGGCGCGCTTGCTGGTGATACCTTCATTATTCAGCCAACCCGCAACGCCGCTTTGAGTTTCAACCTACTGTTTAATGATGTACAGCGTCTTGCGGCAGCTGGACCTGTACGGGTTGCACCAGCTGTTGATGCAAATGGTAATCCGCTGAATACAGGCACAGCCAGTATGACCCAGCCGACCAACAGTTCGATGGCCGGATTGCCACTGGCTGGTGGCACCATCCAGCTGGTCTATGATGATCAGGGCGCAGCGACCAGTGGATATGAAGTCTACTATCCTGGTTCGGTTCCTGGTGTTGATCCGTTTGATGATTTCATTACCTATGACAACCTGAATGCAGCGACGGTAGCTGGTACTCAGGTGCCAGGCGCAACCTTCGCGACTCTGGGTGGTATCAGTTTCACTCTTGCCGGTGTGCCTGATGATGGTGACACTTTTATTATTGGCAACAACACCAATGGTATGAGCGACAACCGCAACGCTCTGAGACTGGAAAATATACAAAACCAGAATGTGCTGCTAGGCGGCACATCGACTATTGATGAATCCTATGTGCAGATGGTCTCCAATGTGGGCTCGAAAACCCGTCATGCGGAATTGAACCTATCAGCTCAGGAGAGCCTTCTTGAGCGCACTAAAGAGGCCATGGCCGAGGTCTCCGGGGTAAACCTGGATGAAGAGGCGGCCAAGCTGATTCAGTTCCAGCAGTCCTATCAGGCATCAGCACAGGTTATTTCAGTGGCCAGCACCCTGTTTGATACGCTGCTTAGCGCAGTCAGGAGATAAGGGATGGATAGAGTTTCAACATCAATGCTATTTGATCGGGGTGTCTCCAGTATGCTGGAGCGGCAGTCTGCACTAAGTCGTGCGCAGCTGCAGATCTCATCTGGCAAACGTATCCTGACCCCGCGTGATGATCCGCCAGCTGCTGCTCAGGCACTTAATCTCCGCACCGCCATCACCCAGGTGGAGCAGTATCAATCCAATTCTGACCGGGCTCGTGCCAGGCTGGATCTGCAGGAAGCGGCCCTGAGCGGCGTGGATGAAATTTTACCCAGAATACGTGAGTTGGCATTACAAGGTCAGAGTGACACCTACAACCTGGCGGCCAGGCAGGCGATTGCACAGGAGTTAAGGCAACTCAATGATGAGATGATGGCCCTGGCAAATACCAGGGACAGTGATGGTGAATATATATTTGCCGGATATAGTGCAGATTCGATTCCGTTCAGCAATCCAGCGGATGGTGTGTTTGCCTATTCAGGGGATATGGGTAGTCGTAGCTTACAGATTTCAGCAACCCGGCAGATTCAGGATCGTGAAAACGGTTACGATGTCTTCATGAATGTCACCACCAGTACCGGTACTCGACGGAACTTGTTTGAGACTGTGCATGGCATCATCGCCGGTCTGGAAGCGGATGCCCCCAATGGGGTATTTGTTGAAGACCTGACTGCCGCCCAGGAGCAGATTGTCTCAGTTCGTGCACGCGGTGGCGCGCGTCTGAACAGTATTGAAGATCAATCAAGAGTCAATGAAGATTTTATGTTCACCATGAAGAGCTCTCTGTCAGAGATAGAGGATATCGATCTGGCTGAAGCAATCAGTCGTTTCGAACAAGACCTTCTGGCACTGCAGGCGGCTCAACAGACCTTTAACAAAGTGCAGGGTCTGTCGCTCTTCAACTACCTCTGATTCTCTCGATTGTTTAAAAGAGATTGCACTGGTCTAGGGGGGGGCTGTATCAGAGGCAAGCCCTTGATGACAACCTCTACTGTCCCATTCAGCTCCTGTTTAGATCTACCCTGCCTGACCAGAACAGCAATATCATACAGTAGTGACAACAGGTAGCTGGCCAGTTCATCCGGTTCTGTCTGAGTCGATATTCGAGCCTGCTGCTCCGATTCGAAGAGTCTGGAGAGGGATTGCTGTGTCGCTGGCCCCATATCCTGTAGTGATGATGAAGCTGTTTCGAATGTGGACGGGCAGAGTGGTGCGGCAGGGCCAGCACCCTACAGATCACAATTCCATTAACCTGGCGACTTATATTCCCTCGTTGAATAAGAGGCACACTGTACAAGGATTGGTAGGGTGGGGCCATGCCCCACCAAAAGCCAGAACGGAGCGTAGGGTGCTGGCCCAGCCGCACCATTAAAAATGCCATCTCAGACGCTATCCATTCAAATATCATGTCATTAAAGCTTGCCCCCTCTCTTTATTGTCATCAGGCTACATACAGTTTCGCCCTCATGTGCAAGTCACTTTGCTGGTTCACATGCTCCATCGTGGGAACGAGGCCACTCACGCGATGCATGGAGTAACAAGCAGGCCAGCTGATCGGATTTGCCTGCGCTTCTCACTCGTGTCGAAACGACATAGCAAGAGGCATACTGTCGAGGTTGGTGGGCTGGGGTTAGGTCCCGTCACAATGGCTGAGTGGTAGAGCAAAGTAGGTGATTAGGGCTAATTTAGGATGAAAGTGGCGGTAACTTTGTACTATTTTCAACCTATATGGGGGGACATGGTGCCACTCTACAGGCCTGATTTTGCCAGTAGCCGGCAGATTTTGCCGGCTGATATCCAAGGAAGCTAAAGCATAGGATGTTATTTCCTTGCTTAATGTTTTGGCTATTATCAAAAAGTATAATAATTACAACTAGATAGGGTTGGTGTGTCTGAGCGCTGCCTAATTCGTAAAAGAGAACTCAGGTTAAAGGTTTTACCCTCAAGGCCGTTACAAATAGCGGAGGCGGTAAATACCAAAATTGAATGGTATATCCGCCAAATGCAAACGACCGATGATAGAGCGCTTAACCACAGACGCCATTATCGGTTTAGATAGAGGAATTAGATCATGGCAATCACAGTCAACACTAATGTATTCTCCCTTGCCGCTCAAAAGAATCTGGGAAGAACACAATCCACTCTTGAAACTTCCGTTCAACGTCTCTCATCCGGTCTTCGTATCAATATGGCGAAAGACGATGCCGCCGGCCTCGCTATCGCACAGTTGCAGAATGCTCAGGCACGTGGCTTAACCGTCGCTCAGCGTAACATCGCTGACGGTACATCCTTCCTGAACGTAGCCGATGCAACCCTGCAGAGTGTGAGTGACATGATTCAGCGTCAACGTGAACTCTCCGTGCAAAACGGCAGTGGTCTCTATACCGCTGCACAGCAGGCTTTGATGTCTGTTGAATTCGATGCTCTGACCGCTGAGATCACTGCATCACTGGGCCGTGCAACTTTTAACGGCTCAGCAGTCTTCGGCGGTGGCGGCACTATCGTTGTCGGCGCGAATACCACTGAGACCATCGACATCTCTGTTGCCGCATTGGCCGCACGTACCGCAACAATCTCTAATACTGCTACAGCGGACGCTGACCTGAACACAGTTGCTACAGCTTTAGCTAATATCGGTGGTCTGCAGAGTCGTCTTGAACAGGCCGGCCGAGTTGCCGCCAGTATGGAAGAGGCACAATATGCTGCCGCTGGACGTATCATGGACGCTGACTTTGCTCGTGAAACAGCAAAATTCACCAGCTCTCAGGTCATTCAGCAGGCAGGTGTTGCCGCCTTGGCACAGGCTAACTCGCTTCCACAGCTTGCATTGAGCCTGCTGCAGTAAGGTAGTTTCCAGGGGCGGGATCCGCCCCTGGGTGCTAAACTTGAAATAACTAGCTTAGGGTAATGAATATGCCAAACGTAATCGCAGATTTGGCCAATCAATACGCCTATAAACGTGAAGTTTCCAGTACTGAGAGCAAGGTCAGTGATACAAAATCGGCACCAAATCCAGAGCAGGCTCAACAATCTGTAAAAGAGCCACAATCGATTGATACTACCGAGTTAGTCAGCAAGGTTGAGAATTTAAACCAACTCGTAAATCGGAATTTGGAATTCAGTGTTGACGATGAAACCGGGCAACAGGTACTACGAGTCATCGACTCCGATACAGGAGAGGTGGTTCGACAGATACCACCGGACCAGATCTTGCATGTAATATCTCAGGTGCAAAAGGTAGAGGAAGGGATGCTTCAAGGTGTGTTATTGGATGACAGTGTTTAACTAGAGGTATTGCTCTCCTGCATAGAGGGGCAAGAACGACATGACAATAGGTTTTTCTGGCATAAGCACAGGGTCTGACTGGAATTCGATCATCAATCAATTGTTGGTTGTCGAGAGTCAGCCCCTGACTACGCTTCAATCTAGAGATCGGGATCTCGATGAGAAGATCAGTGATTTCGGTCTTGTCAAAAGTGCTATAGATACCTTCCGCACCACTGTGGAAGAGTTGACGAGTTCCAGTGGTTTTGCCGCCTTTACTTCCACCTCGACTGATGAGGCTGTGGTTACGGTATCGACAGATACTGCAGCAGTCCCGTCGAGCTATGACATTGTGGTCAGTCGGTTGGCGAGTCGTGACAAACTTGCTTCATCCGCTTATACAGATGCTCTCACCGCTGTCGGTACTGGTACCTTGTCTATAACAGTTGATGGCAACACCATGGATATCACCCTGGATGGAACCAACAACACCCTCACTGACTTGCGTAATGCCATCAACAGTGCAAATGACAATCCAGGTGTGACGGCGTCGATTCTTAATGAGGAGGGTGGCAGCCGATTGATCCTCACCAGTGAGGAGTCGGGTCTGGCCAATGCCATCACAGTTAGTGTAGCGGATGGCGATGATGGGAATAATACAGATGCCAATGGGTTATCAAGACTATTTCATATCGGGGTAGGTGGCGACGGATTGGCAGAGCAAGTGGATACGGCTGATGATGCGTTGCTGACCATTGATGGATTTACTATCGAGAGTGCTTCAAATAACGTCACGGGTGCCATCTCTGGGGTAACGCTCAATCTCGCAGCGGAAGGATCTTCCTCTATTAATATAGCTAGGGATAACACCCAGATAGAGGAGAAGATTGGCGGATTTGTGGATGCATACAATACGCTGCTGTCTCAGATTGACGATCTGGAAGAGGGGGCACTGGCGAACGACAGCACCCTGCGAAGGGTCCGTCAGGGCTTTGTCGATGTCATCAATCAGGTAGTGGATCTTAACGGTGCAAATGCCTATCTATTTGAGATCGGTATCACCAGGGACAGATATGGCACTCTTTCTGTTGATAGTGCTGAATTATCTACCGCCTTGGCCGATGACTTTAATAGAGTGACCCAAATACTCTCGGAAGAGACAACTGGCTATGCCAGCCGTTTCTTTGCTTATGCTGATCAGTTGAATGATGTCGGTGGTGTCCTTGATATCAAAGATGAGACCCTGAATAATCAGAAAACTGCACTTCAGACTCAGATTGATCGTCAGGAGTTACATTTAGAGACCTACGAGGCCATGTTGATCCAACAGTTTGCTTCTCTGGATCAGACTATGGCGGTATTAACCAGTACCAGTGATTATCTGACTAATCAGCTTTCGGCTTTAAATAAATCCTAACAATGACCTCAGTTGTAATTGTTGAACATAAATGAGCTGCCAAAAGGTAGAATGATGGTAAAAAATTCGGCTATTAACAGTTATCGTCAGGCCGCCTCCTCTGAGGCAATGTATGCAACACCGTTCCGGCTTGTACAGATGCTCATGAACGGCGCACTCGACGGAATGTCGAATGCCAGGGGGTCGATAATTCGGAAGGAGCACGAAGCTCGTAATAATGAGATCAACTGGGTTATTTCAGTTATTGATGCCTTGCGCGGTGCTTTGGATTTCGAACAGGGTGGAGAGATCGCCACCAATCTGGATATGCTCTACGACTATATGATAAGAAGGCTTTTTACGGCGAATGTAGAGCAGGATGTTGAGGCTCTGGATGAAGTGACTTCACTTTTAAAAGAGGTCAAGACCGCTTGGGATGCCATGCCGGAAGTGATTCAGAACTCACCCAGTATAAAAGACACTGTCAAGCAGCTGTAATCGATTGTTTATATCTCAAACGATACCATTGTGATCATATTGTGTCTAAGCTCCAGCAGAACCTTACCCAGGCACTTGAGTTAAGCCAACGGATTGTTGATCTGGCTCAGGAGTCGGCCTGGGCTGAAATGGAAGAGGTGGATCGTCAGCGTAAGCCTGTTCTGGAATCTCTCTTCAGAGATGCCGAATTCAAGATCAATCCAGATAACTATCAACTGCAGATGCAGAAGATTGTTGCACTCAATGAGCAGGCTTTAACCCTTTGTGCTGATGCCAAGGGAGAGCTAAAACAAAAAAGCCATACCCTTAAGTTAGGCAAAAATGCAATCTCCGCCTACCAAAAGAACTCATTTGATGAATGATCCAGTAGCCTGGTTATTAACTCCCCTGTGTTTTTATGATTGAGTCAATTGCCTTAGCTGTTGAGTATTGATCAGATACCGATACATGTCAGCTGACGGGCAATAGATCGAATCAGTGCTTATCCCAAAATTAATTCTATAACCACTTTAGTACCAAAGTAGGCCAGCATCAGCACAACAAAGCCGCTTAAGGTCCAGATCAGGGCTTTCTGCCCACGCCAGCCGAAGCGGTAGCGACCCCACAGTAGGGTTCCAAACACCAGCCAGGCGATGATGGAGAGTATTGTTTTGTGTGCCAGGTGCTGTTGAAACATGTTTTCAAGAAAAGCAAAACCGGAGAGCAGAGCCAGACTCAACAGCACAAAACCAACTGCGATCATTTCGAATAACAGACTCTCCATGGTCTGTAGCGGTGGCAGTGCGCGAATAAATCCCCCTGGATGGCGTCTACGCAAGTGGTGATCCTGTATCGCCAGTAACACCGCCTGTACACTGGCCAGGGTAAACAGACTGTAGGCCAGCATGGATACCAGAATATGGATGGTTAACCCGGAAGAGAGCTGGCCGCTGATAAAGTGCACGGTCTGATAGCGGTTTTCCAGATAGATCGCCAAAGCAGCAATCGGCATGATGACGATTCCAAGATTTTCCACCGGTTTGGTCAGGCTTGAGATCAGAAGTAACAGTGAGATAGTCCAGGCGATCAGTGAAAGGGCGTTGAAAATGCCCATATTTAAGCCAGCTGCAGCAACAAAGTTTTGATAGTGGGGGATCGCATGCAGCAGAACGCCCAGGAATCCCAGGCCCAGTGCGATTGCCCGGGGTAAACCAGAGGTTTCCCGGCTGTTGAACAGACGCAGGGCAATGACAGCTCCCGCAGCAAGATATGCGATGATGGCAAGTGTGGCGATCAAAGACAAAACATCCTTATAGAACAATAGGCTTATGCTCGGATATTCGCACATTTAACGGCTTCTGTGAAAGGGAGAATGCCATTTCCTGAGAGCACAAACGCTCTACTGGTATATAATCACCGATTCGACTCACTCAGACCTGAAATGATTAACCGGTCTGAACAGGTCCTAGAGCTGATAACTAAGTAACTGATTGAGAGATTCATGTTTGACAATCTTACCCAGAGACTGGGAAAAGTCCTCACCAATTTGAGAGGTCAGGCTCGCCTGACTGATGACAATATCAAGGATACGATGCGAGAGGTTCGCATGGCCCTGCTTGAGGCCGATGTTGCTCTGCCTGTGGTGCGTGACTTCGTTGAGCAGGTAAAACAGAAGGCCTCCGGTGAAGAGGTGATGAAAAGCCTGACTCCCGGACAGACCCTGATCAAAATCGTCAATGATGAGTTGGTTCAGGTTATGGGGGAAGCCAATGAGTCCCTGGATCTGAGCGCTCAGCCGCCGGCAGTGATCCTGATGGCAGGTCTGCAGGGCTCTGGTAAGACAACCAGTGTTGCGAAATTATCACGCTGGTTGCAACAGGAGGGTAAGAAAAAGATCAGTGTAGTCAGTTGTGACGTCTATCGTCCGGCTGCGATCGATCAGCTGGAGACCCTATCTAAAGAGGTCGATGCCCAGTTTATCCCCAGCAAGAGTGATGAAAAGCCGGTTGCGATCGCCAAGCGCGCACTGGATCGAGCAAAACGGGATTTTGCGGATGTTTTGATCGTGGATACGGCTGGTCGTCTGCATGTTGACGGCGAAATGATGGAGGAGATCAAGCAGCTCCATCAAACGCTTGGTCCAGTTGAGACCCTGTTCGTGGTCGATAGCATGACTGGTCAGGATGCAGCGAATACCGCCAAGGCGTTCAATGAAGCTCTGCCACTGACCGGTGTCATCCTGACCAAAGCGGATGGTGATGCCCGAGGCGGTGCGGCACTTTCGATACGCCAGATCACCGGCAAGCCGATCAAATTCATCGGTGTGGGTGAAAAGATCGATGCACTGGAACCCTTCCACCCGGATCGTATTGCCTCTCGCATACTCGGTATGGGAGATGTGCTGACGCTGGTGGAGGAGGTCAGCCGCAAAGTTGATCAGGACAAAGCTGCCAAGCTGGCGAAAAAACTGCAGAAGGGTAAAGGCTTCGATCTGGATGATTTCAGAGAGCAGATGCAGCAGATGTCGAAAATGGGTGGCATGAGTGGCTTGCTCGACAAAATGCCCGGCATGGGCCAAATTCCGGATCATGTTAAAAATCAAGTGGATGACAAACAGGTTGGTCGTCTGATCGCTATCATCAACTCGATGACCCCCCAGGAACGTGCGTTTCCGGCAGTCATCAAAGGTTCACGTAAAAGGCGTATTGCCACTGGTTCTGGAACCCAGGTTCAGGATGTGAATAAACTGCTGAAACAGTTCACACAGATGCAGAAGATGATGAAAAAGATGAAAGGCGGCGGAATGAAGAAGATGATGAGAGGGCTTGGAGGTAAATTTCCGGGCGGTGGTATGCCTGGCGGTGGTTTCCCCTTCTGAACTTATTTGAGATGCGACCCACTAGTATGACGCACCACACTAGCTCGTTTAATGGCTGACTGAGTGGTTAGACAGGCCCCATCCAGCAAAAAAACAGTAAATAAACCGATTTCAGGATGCAGAACCCTAAATTAATGCAAATTTAGCTCTTCACATTGGTTAAATCTTAGCTATAATACGCCGTTTCCCGCCGGCAGGTTCCGGTGTGTTAACGATTTTCTCAAGGATACATCATGGTAACCATACGCCTATCTCGAACCGGCGCTAAAAAGCGTCCGTTCTACCACATCGTGGTCACAGACAGCCGAAATGCCCGTGACGGCCGCTATATTGAGCGCCTGGGCTTTTTTAATCCCGTCGCCGTTGGCTCTGAAGAGGGTTTGCGGGTTGATCAGGATCGGATACAACACTGGATCTCCAAGGGTGCTCAGCCCAGCGATCGAGTTGCGACCCTGTTGAAACAGGCAGCGAAGCAGCAGGCTGCCTGATAGGATCTGCTGTTCTCGTCCTGAGTTATAAGCTCATAGGGCAGAGACGATGTCAGATAAAGATATGATCATAATGGGCCGGGTTTCTGGCCTGTTTGGTGTAAGGGGATGGGTAAAGATCTACTCCTTCACTTCACCGAAAGAGGGCATACTCGGCTATAAGGTCTGGTACCTTAAACGCCAGGGTGAGTGGCAAGAGTTCAAGGTTGCCGCAGGACATCCCCAAGGTAAAGGGATAGTCGCCCAGATCGAAGGTTATGACGATCGGGATCGTTCCGTTGAGCTGGTCGAAAGTGAGATCGCGATACGTAGAACGCAATTGCCTGCACTGCCTGCAGGTGAATATTACTGGACCGACCTCGTTGGTTTGCTTGTCTCTACCCTGGATGGGGTTGAGCTGGGCAGGGTCTCCCATCTGTTTGAGACAGGGGCAAACGATGTGTTGGTGGTCAAGGGTGATCGCGAAAGGCTGATTCCCTATACCGTTGGACAGGCGGTACAGGAAATAGATCTGCAAGCCGGACGGATGACAGTTGACTGGGACCCGGATTTTTAAAGCTATGCGCTTTGATGTGGTAACCCTGATGCCTGGTATGTTCGATGCCCTCAAGGGCGAGGGTGTGGTAGCCAGGGCGATCAATCGTGGCATTGCTCAGGTTGAACTCTGGAACCCCCGGGACTACACCACAGACGTACATCGGACTGTGGATGATCGTCCCTATGGCGGTGGGCCAGGCATGGTGATGAAGTATCAACCGATACAGCATGCCATCGAAGCTGCCCTGGCTGAATCGGGCGATGCCAATGTGGTCTATATGAGCCCACAGGGTAAGCGTTTCGATCAGCAGTGTGCCAAGCGACTGGTTGAGCATCGAAAGCCTCAACTTTTGATAGCTGGCCGCTACGAAGGGATAGATGAACGCATCATCGAGCGTTATGTCGATGAAGAGTGGTCCATTGGTGACTACGTACTGAGTGGCGGTGAATTGGCCGCTATGGTTGTTTTAGATGCGGTGATACGTCTTTTACCCAATGTCCTGGGTGATGCGGATTCCGCTGAACAAGACTCTTTCATGGATGGGTTATTGGATTGTCCCCACTATACCCGTCCTGAGGAGATTGATTCGATGCCGGTTCCGCCTGTTCTACAGAGCGGTAACCATGAAGCCATTCGTCGTTGGCGATTGCAACAGGCTTTGGGGCGTACCCAAATACGTCGTCCTGAGCTGTTGAAAGATCGCCAGTTAACGGCGGAAGAGAAAACTTTTTTAGCAGAAATTAGCGCAGCGTCGGGAGACGCAAAGCAAACAGAGGAGCAATAGACCATGAGCAATATCATCGCAGAACTCGACGCCGAGCAGATGAGTCGTGAAGTTCCCGATTTTGGCCCAGGTGATACCGTTGTTGTTCAGGTTAGGGTCAGAGAGGGTGAGCGTGAGCGTTTACAGGCATTTGAAGGTATCGTAATTGCCAAGCGCAATCGCGGCCTTAATTCAGCCTTTACCGTACGCAAGATTTCTCATGGCGAAGGTGTGGAACGTGTATTTCAAACCTACAGCCCGACTGTCGCTTCAGTCAAAGTGACTCGTCGCGGTGATGTTCGTCGTGCCAAACTCTACTACCTGCGCGGTCGTACCGGTAAAGCGGCTCGTATCAAAGAGAAAATCTAACACTTCGCACGATTGCGAATTTAGATTTCCGGCCTGTTATCAAGCAGGGTGGATATGAATATGAAAAACCCTGGCATATTGCCGGGGTTTTTCTTTTTAGGAGGGGTGGGTCAATAGGATCGGTATTTTTCCAGAGATGCGTATGTCGAGACACGACATACGCTGGTTTTTTTCCAATCTTTCATGAGTTGTTGGGAGCTTCTCCCACTACAACTCAACAATGACCTGTTTTATGCTGTTATCTTCTGGATAGGGTAAGACCTGGAAGTAGAGTGACCTCATCAGATCAAGCATCTTAAAGTTATTGCTCAATACCTCACCCTCCATCCTCACCAGTCCTCTGTCTCTGGCTATCTCCATTAGGTGATTCATCAATTTATGGCCAATGCCCTGGCCTTGCCACTTATCCGCAACGACCAAGGCAAACTCACAACTCCGTTTGTCCGGATTGATTACATATCGGGCGACACCCAGCTCGACTTCATGGTGCTCATCTTCTGTCACGGCAATAAGTGCCATCTCATTGTGATAATCGATCTGTGTGAAACGTGTGAGCATCTCCGGGGTCAACTCCTGGATCGAGCTCATGAAGCGGAAATATTTTGCCTCGTTTGAGAGTTGTCTCGTGAAGTTCTGCTCCAGATCGGCATCTTCAGGTCGAATCGGGCGTACAACAATATTGATGCCGTTAGGAAGTTGGCCGTGAGTCACAAGATTCACCGGATATGGGTGGATAGCCAGGTGATGGTAGGGGTCGGTGGATGGGCGGGGATAATCGACCCGGATACGGGCATCGACTGCGACTGCTCCCTGATCATCGAGAATCAATGGATTGATGTCCATCTCCTGAATCCAGGGTAACTCACACGCCATACTCGAAACACGAAGCAGCACATCAACCAGTGCCTCACGGTTGGCAGCGGGCATGTGCCTGAACTGATCCAACATCTTGGCGGCCTTGGTACGATCGATCAGATCACTGGCCAGGCGACGGTTCAATGGAGGAAGCGCAATGGCAGAGTCTCCCATTACTTCCACAGTGGTACCACCACTGCCAAAGCTGACTACGGGGCCAAATACTGGATCCCGCACGATGCCGATCAGTAACTCGCGACCATTCGGGCTTTGATACATCTGCTCTACGGTCACACCTTGAATGGTGGCGTCAGGGCGGGTCTCTTTGACCTGCTCGACCAAGTCCCGGTAGTTGGTGCGCACTGCCTGGGCATTATTGATATTCAAGCGGATGCCTCCAGCATCAGATTTGTGCGAGATATCTGGTGAGAATATTTTCATCGCTATCGGAAAGCCGATGGATTCAGCAAGAATCAGCGCTTCATTGGCAGATCTCGCTACACCATTGCGTACAGCATTGATACGGAAAGCGCCGAGGATTGCGAATGATTCAGGCTCAGATAGCACTTTACGCTGTTCTGATAATGCGCTCTCAATAATCAGACGGGCACCGTCTGCATCAGGTTGCACATGACGACGGGAACTCTTGGCTGGTGTCTGTAACAATAAGCGCTGATTCTTCTGATGGGATGATAGGTAATAGAAGGCATCAACTGCATTTTCAAGGGTACGAAATGAAGGCAGCCTGGCATTATTAAACAGTTTGCGTGCATTCTCGACCTGCTTGCCACCCATCCAACTGGTGAGGATAGGTTTTTTATGTTTGTCTGCCAGCTCGATAAGCTCCTGGGCAACCTCATCCGGTTTTGTCATTGCCTGTGGGGTGAGAATGACAATGGTGCCGTCGACGCCAGGGTCATTGAGGCAGATATCCACAGCAGCGCGATATCGTTCAGGTGGGGCTTCACCAATGATGTCCACTGGATTGCTGTGTGACCAGACATCCGGAAGGGCCTGATTCAGGGCTGTAATTGTCTCATCACTGAATTTAGCAAGTTCAATATTCAGATCCGAGGCTCGGTCAGCAGCCATAACACCTGGGCCACCACCGTTGGTAATGATCGCCAGCTTGTCACCATATACCTGGTAGCGGGAGGATAGGGCCTTCGCCGCTGAGAAGAGCTGCGAGATTGTCTCGACTCTTAAAACACCCGAACGGGAGAGGGCGGCAGAAAATGTTTCATCACTACCGACCAGTGCGCCGGTATGGGACATTGACGCTTCTGCCCCTGCTGCGTGACGCCCAACCTTGAGAACAATTACAGGCTTGATGCGCGCAGCTGCACGTAGACCACTCATAAAGCGACGGGCATTTTTAATCCCTTCTATATAGAGCAGGATACTGTCAGTCTTAGGATCGGAGACCAGATAATCGAGATAATCACCAAAATCCAAATCAGCTGAGATACCGGTGGAGATGACTGTCGAGAAACCGATATCGTTAACCTCTGCCCAGTCAAGAATAGCGGTACAGATTGCGCCTGATTGTGAGACCAGCGCCAGGTTGCCGGGCTTGGCGTTGTTGTTGCCGAAGGTGATGTTGATACCCTGGTCAGGCCGAATAAGACCAAGACAGTTTGGGCCGATGAAGCGAATACCGAACTCTTTGGCAACCTCGACCACACGCTCTTCTATTCGAAGTCCGGCTGGGCCCGATTCACGGAAACCGGCGGAGAGGATAATCATGGTTTTTACGCCGTGTAATCCACAGGCTTCAACTATGGCTGGGATGGTTTTTGCCGGTGTCGCAACGACAACCAATTCAACCGATTCATCGATCTCTTGAATCGATTTATAAGCCTTTATTCCCTGAATCTCCTCATGCTTTGGATTGATCGGGTAGATTGCGCCTTTGTATCCGGAGGAGATGAGGTTTCTAAAAACCACTTCACCAACCGAGTTTTCCCTTTCGCTGGCGCCGAACATAGCGACGCTTTTAGGTGAGAATAGAGGGGTTAAATAGTGTGATTGCATGAGTTCCAGCCTGTATGAACTTCTAGTGTGGTGTACTATTCATACGTTACACCACACTGGTGATAATAGTGAGAGAGAATATCCGCTTATACTCACGGAAGCACGGTGTGATAGTCTGAATGAAAACGTTTACATGGTGACGTCGATGAGCACTTAGTTTATCGGCATGTGTGGTTGGAAGTTTACATCTAAAAAATTACAAATTCTTTACCTAAGTAACCGTTTCTGAAGATTCATAATAAGTATTATGCTGCTTAATGAATGCAGCTGAAAATTGGGAGTTTTTTTGTGAGAACGGCCTATATTACCCACCCAGACTGCCTGGGGCATGATACTGGTGTGGGGCATCCTGAAAATGCATCAAGACTGCAAGCAATTGATGATCGTTTAATGGCAGCCCAGCTGTACGATTTTCTGCGCCACTACGATGCGCCTGAAGTATCCCGTGAGCAACTGTTACGTTGTCACGATGAAGCCTATTTGAATCAGGTTGAAAAATTGATGCCTGAGAGTGGTCATGCACACCTGGATCCGGACACAGTGGTCAGTCCACAAAGTTTAAAAGCTGCCAGGCGTGCTGCCGGGGCTGCGATAAAAGCAGTGGATCTTATTATGCAGGAGGGATTACGGAATGCATTTTGTGCCGTACGTCCCCCCGGCCATCATGCAGAGCGTATGAGAACAATGGGCTTCTGTGTCTACGGCAACGCTTCTGTTGGTGCTGCACATGCGATGGCGGAATATGGACTGGAACGTGTGGCGATTCTTGATTTCGACGTACATCATGGGAATGGCAGTGAAGATATTTTTCGCGACGATAAACGGGTGATTGTCTGTTCTACTTTTCAACATCCCTTTTATCCCTACACTGATATTGAGGAGAGTCCGGATCATATTATTTGCGCACCTTTGCAGGCAACTGCGAAAAGTGCGGATTTCAAAGAGGCAGTGACTGCTCACTGGCTTCCAGCTCTGAATCACTTCCAACCGCAAATGATCTTTGTCTCTGCCGGTTTTGATGCCCATATTGAGGATGAGATGTCAGGTGTAAGTCTGACCGAAGCCGACTATCGTTGGGTTACTGAGCAGATAGTGGATATTGCCGATAAGTATGCAGAGGGCAGGGTTGTTTCAGTCTTGGAAGGCGGCTATGAACCTCATGCGCTTGCACGAAGTGTGGAAGCGCATATTCGGGTGCTAATGGATTTGCACTGACTCAATGATTATTAACCCTGAAGACGACATACTTAGTCGCCGGGTTAATAGTAATTGGTCAGGTGATTTTTTTGTCGAACACTGCCGGGTGAAACACCGAATTCCCGTTTGAAGGCTCTGCAAAAAGCGGCTTCTGATCGATAACCACAGCGTTCAGCGAATCTCACAAGCGGTTCAGATGACTCGGCGAGCTGTGAGCGGGCGATCAGCATGCGCCAACGCGTCACATAGTGCATTGCTGTATAGCCAACAAGCTCTGTAAACCTTGCCGAGAAGCCGGAACGGGACATTCTTGCCTCTGTAGCCAAGGCAGCAAGGGTCCACTCTTGTTCAGGGTAACGATGAATGGCAGCAAGTGCTCTACCAATATGCTTGTCGCGAAGTGCGGATAGCCAGTTCTGGTCTGGTTCATCCAATGAGGAGAGCCAGGAACGGATTGCCTGGATAACGAGAACATCTGCCAGGCGGGTTATTACCGTCTCGCCACCAGGACGCAGCTCTCTGGCTTCACGGGTAATCAATTCAAGGGTGCTCTGTATCCAACTGCCTTCCTCCTCCTTCCAGGTATCAATCTGTAGTACCTGAGGAAGCAGGGTAACAATCTGTTGTCCAGCGACATGATCAAAACGAACCAGGCCGCAGGTTAATTGGGTGAGTTCACCATCGCCACCGTGACGCATAATTTCATAGCGTTCACTTACAGAGTCTACGGGAATATCAAATAGTGGTTGTGTCTCACCATTCAGCTGGCTGCGAACTGTGTGGCCTGAACCGTGAGGTACCAATGCCAGACTACCCTGTTTAAGCAGGTGGGGCTCCTCACCTGAGACCTCAAGCCAGCATTCACCTCTGGTCACAACATGAAACATCATGTGACCCTCAAATGGTGGTAACTCAATACCCCATGGCGCCTGAAGTTCAGAGCGGCAGTAGTAGGTTCCATTCAACTTGAGAAGATGCAGCGCTTCCCCGATCGGATCTGAAATGTCGGCAATGGTCGGTTTTGGTTGCGTGGTCATGATGTCTGTTTTCCATAGCCCCTGGAGTCAAACTGTTTGGTCGTCGGGATAATATCCACTGTTCTGGACGAACTGTATATAAATATAGATAAACTGTGATTGTTGGTCTTTTTTCTTTTGCCTAGGATTAATGCATAAATCAGAAACACTGATTTCTTATAGACGACAATCTTTAAAGGAAACCCTACTATGGCTAACAAACCGATACTCATTATTGGTCAGAGCGGCAAGACCGGACATCGTGTCAATCAGCGCTTATTGAAGATGGGGCTGAATACGCGAGCAGTTTCAAGATCAACAGATCTGCCTTTTGATTGGGAGGATCGTAAGAGCTGGCCTGCTGCGCTTAAAGGTGTAGGTTCTGTATATGTTACTTATCAGCCCGATTTGGCTATACCTCAAGCCGCATCAGATATTGAAGCATTTGTAACATTGGCCAGGCAATCAGGGTTGGAGCATATTGTGCTGCTTTCCGGACGAGGTGAAACAGGCGCTGAAAAAGCGGAAGAGATTGTGCGGTCGAGTGGTCTGGAGTGGAATATTGTTCGGGCAAGTTGGTTTTTTCAAAACTTCAGTGAGAGTTTTATGATCGAAGGTATTCTAGCAGGAGAGCTTGTGCTGCCTGCTGGCGATACGCTCGAGCCTTTTATTGATGCAGAAGATATTGCAGAAGTTGTTGTTACCACTTTGACTCAAAAGCAATATCGCAATCGGGTCTATGAACTTACAGGGCCGCGTGCGATGAGTTTTTCCGAATCCATGAAAGAGCTCTCAACTGTTCTGCAAAGAGAGGTGAAATATACCCAGGTTCCTGTTGATGCCTACATCAACGCACTCGAGGAAGAGGGCGTTTCAAAACAGATGCAATGGTTATTGCGAGAGCTTTTTACAGAAGTTCTTGATGGTCGAAACAGTCAGCTGCAGAGTGGTGTAGAAGAGGTACTGGGTAGGCAGGCGACAGACTTCAAGGTCTATCTTAAGAGAACGGTTGATTCAGGTTATTGGAGAGTGGATGAGCAGAAATTAGTCAACCTCTGACCATTAATCCAAGCCCCTCCAACTCTTTCTGTAAAGGATGCGGAATAAGTCGTAGGGTGGGACCATGCCCCACCATATTAAGCTGGAAAATAGTACAATGTAACCAATTTTCTTGTTCAAGATATAGAGTATTAATCTATATGGTAGCGAGTTATTTAACCCATTTTGGTGGGGCATGGCCCCACCCTACGATTTTTTCCTGTGAATCAAAAACAGTTTGCGTAGGGTGGG
>NZ_JBSYOO010000016.1:0-76399 GCF_058244675.1 Candidatus Thiodiazotropha sp. AKIB8
AAAAAAAACCCTATCCTACTGGGGGCGGTTTTACCGGCCGCTTCTGTTTACGGGCCAGAAACAGGAAAAAACATCAATCAAGACACTACAAAGCCGATAGTCGATCAAGATATTTCGACCCTGTAGCTGGGTTAATTACATAGAAAGCACCCTCCAGAATCATCTAACAGCTCCCTGAATAGAGCATTTTCCATATATAAATTATGGTTTTATCATCATAAAAGTGGCTCCCGAAAGCCTATACAGATCACCAGCTCAAACTTTGCTTGCTGAACCCGGATAGTGTATTTTTCGCGGATGCCTACACCACTCCTCCTGATACTCTGCACCGCCCCCGACCGTGGGACAGCCGAGCGTCTTGCAGGAACACTGGTAGAACAGGGGTTAGTCGCCTGTGTCAATTTATCTGCGCCGATCACTTCAATCTATAAGTGGCAGGGTAAAACCGAACAGTCTGACGAAATCCAGTTATTCATAAAAACAACAAAAGATCGCTACCAGGCATGTGAGTCGGCACTCCGGGCGGAACATCCCTATGAACTTCCGGAAATCATCGCAGTCCCTGTAGAGCAGGGGCTGGATGACTATATAACCTGGGTGGAAAGATGCACAAACCAAACAAATTAATCGCCCTGCTGTTGCTGCTAACAGGGCTGGCAGGCACAACTCTGGCTGAGTGGAATGAAGATGACCTGCTGATGCAGGATCAGGCTTTCCAGATATCTGCAGAGAGCCTCACGCCGGACTCACTCAGAGTCGAATGGCTTATTGCTGATGACTACTACATGTATCGGGATAAGATCTCTTTTGATACAGAATCCATCGGCATCGAATTGGGCGAAGCCAGCCTCTCCAAGGCAAAAATCAAACAGGACGAATTCTTTGGGGAAGTGGCGATCTATCGCAATAAAGCCGTTGCTGAGATTCCGATCAAACGCATCCAGGGCGCCCCGGAAACCCTGCTTCTGAAAGCCCGCTCTCAGGGCTGCGCCGATCAGGGCATCTGCTTTCCTCCTCATATGCAGGAGGTCCGACTGGCGCTGCTGCCGATAGCAGAGGATGCTGCCGCTGCCGAGACCAATGACCCACTCGCCTTACTTGGAGATAGTGACCCTGCTCCCTTGTTCGACAATAGCGAAGAGGATGAATTGCTCGAACCCGATGAAGCCTACAAACTTACCGCTTCAGTCGAAGATGGCACACATATACGACTCTACTGGTCCATTGCAGACGGTACCTATCTCTATCAGGATAAGATAAGACTCTCCCTGAAGCAGAATGAGACAGCGCTGCTCGGGCAGATCGATCTACCAGAAGCAGAGATCAAACAAGACTCTATCCGACCGGACGGCTCCTTCGGGGATGTCGCGGTCTACCACAACGAAGTTGACTTGACTGTGCCATTGGTGCGAAGCAGCGTCGATGCTGGAGAGATCGTAGTTGAAGCAAACTATCAGGGATGCGCCGAGATCGGAGTCTGCTACCCACCAATCAGCAAGCAGTTCACACTCAGTCTGCCTGGTATATCAGAGGCCCAGGCTGAAGCGTCAACCACTGCCCTGAGCAGTAGATCATCCTCAACAACCCAGGCACCAGCCCAATCGGAAACCGATGAGATCACCAATACCCTGAAAGGAAACTCCACGCTGGTGATTGTTGGCGTATTTTTCCTGCTTGGACTGGGTTTGGCGTTCACCCCCTGCATCTTTCCAATGATCCCAATCCTATCGGGCATCATCGCAGGTCATGGTGATCAGATCACAACTAAAAAGGCATTTACACTGTCACTGGTCTATGTCCTCTCAATGGCAGTGACATATACTTTTGCCGGGGTTCTGGCCGGACTGTTTGGAGAGAATCTTCAGGCCTATTTTCAGAATCCCTGGATTCTTTCCAGCTTCGCCCTGGTATTTGTACTACTCGCACTCTCGATGTTTGGATTTTACGATCTGCAACTGCCCAGCAGCCTGCAGAGCAGGCTCACCGAAGTGAGCAATAAACAGCAGGGGGGATCCCTGATTGGCGTGGCCATTATGGGCTTCCTGTCCGCCCTGATCGTCGGCCCCTGCGTCGCCCCACCCCTGGCAGGCGCCTTGATCTATATTGGACAGACAGGCGATGCCTTGCTCGGTGGTCTGGCGCTGTTTGCCCTGAGCATGGGTATGGGCGCACCGGTGATTGCCATCGGCACATCTGCCGGGAAACTCCTACCCAGAGCCGGAGGCTGGATGGATGCAGTGAAGGCGGTATTCGGCGTTGCCCTGCTGGGCGTTGCCATCGTTATGCTGGAACGCATAATTATTGCAGAAATAGCAATGGTGCTTTGGGGTCTTCTTCTGATCATCTCCGCGATCTATATGGGCGCCTTGCGTAACCTGGAAATTGAAGCCAGCGGGTGGCAGAAACTCTGGAAAGGAGTGGGCTTCGTGTTTCTCGTCTACGGTACTTTGATGCTTGTCGGCGCAGCTGCAGGCGGCAAGGATACGGTGCAACCCTTGAGGGGCATTGTGATGGCTGGCGGCTCGGGATCAGCCCATCAGGAACTGACCTTCAAACGAATCAAGAGTCTCGAAGATCTTCAACGGGAGGTTGATTCTGCTTCTGCAGCAGGCAAACCGGTGATGCTCGATTTCTATGCGGATTGGTGTGTCTCATGCAAGGAGATGGAAAAATATACATTCAGTGATTCAGATGTGATCAGCGCGCTCTCGAATACAGTTCTACTGCAAGCGGATGTGACTGCAAACGACGATACGGACAAAGCTTTGCTGCAAGAACATTTCGGTCTGCCAGGCCCACCGGCAATCATCTTTTACGGGGCAGATGGCCAAGAGCGCAAAGCCTTCCGTGTCGTGGGTTTCAAGCCAGCGGACGAGTTTGCAGAGCATGTGCGAAGGGCCATTCAATAGCGTAAAAAACCTGCACCTTATTGGTGCAGGATCTCCCTGAAAAGCCGAAATATCTCATTTATACACTGACAAACTGTAACGATCTTGATAAGTTCTGCATTGAAACTGGACAAAACCGCGCTTATCTTGCAAAATTAGACGAATCTTATTCAAACACCGCCGAATCACTTCCCATGCACAGAAATTGGGAATAAAAAGAGCGGTTTACTTCGCAACTCATTGTCCGGGACAGCAGAATTATGGCGACCATTCTGATACTCAATGGCCCCAATCTGAATCTACTTGGCGTTCGTGAACCCAATCACTACGGTCATGAGTCTTTGAATGAGATAAGCCAACACCTGGAGTCCATAGCCAAATCGTTAGGCCATGAGATCGACTTCCGTCAAAGCAATGCTGAGCATGAGTTACTGACCTGGATACATCAGGCTTACGAGAATGAGGTGGCTTTCATTATCATCAATCCAGCCGCCTTCACCCATACCAGTATTGCCTTACGGGACGCCCTTCTGGGAACAGGCATACCCTATATCGAAGTTCATCTCTCAAATGTACACGCCAGAGAGGAGTTCCGCAGACACTCCTATTTTTCTGACAAAGCCGAAGGTGTCATCGTCGGCCTGGGTGCTCAGGGATATGAACTTGCATTGCAAGCCGCTGCTACGCGGCTCAACAAATAAACAATCTAGAGACAGAACATCATGGATATTCGCAAAGTAAAAAAATTAATTGAATTGCTTGAGGAGTCGGATGTTGCGGAGATTGAAATCCACGAGGGTGAGGAGTCGGTCAGAATCAGCCGCAACAACTCCATACCCATGACAATGGCGGCACCTGCAGTTGCCCCTGTTGCTGCGCCTCAACAAGCTCAATCTCCCTTGCCCGCCGCTTCAGCTCCACCAGTAGAAGAGAGTGCTGCAGAGATCCAGGGACATGCGGTACGCTCGCCAATGGTAGGCACCTTCTACCGCTCACCTTCACCAGGCAGTAAGCCTTTTGTTGAAGAGGGTCAGCAGGTTGCTGTGGGGGACACCCTATGCATCATCGAAGCGATGAAGATTCTGAATCAGATTGAATCAGACAAAGCGGGAACAGTAAGGAAAATACTGCTCGATAACGGCCAGCCGGTGGAATATAACGAACCCCTTTACATCATTGATTGAGTGAAACCATGATAGACAAGATTGTAATCGCCAATCGTGGTGAAATTGCACTTCGCATTCTACGAGCCTGTAAAGAGCTGGGTATCAAGACTGTTGCCGTTCATTCCGAAGCTGACCGGGACCTCAAGCACGTACTGCTTGCTGATGAATCAGTCTGCATAGGACCCGCACCTTCCAGTGAAAGTTACCTCAATGTGCCTGCAATAATCAGCGCCGCCGAAGTAACCGATTCGGTTGCAATCCATCCTGGATATGGCTTCCTCTCCGAGAATGCAGATTTTGCAGAGCGGGTTGAGAACAGCGGCTTCATCTTCATCGGCCCCAAAGCTGAGACTATTCGTGTCATGGGCGATAAAGTTGCAGCCATCGATGCCATGATAGAAGCCAAGGTACCAACAGTACCCGGCTCCAATGGCCCACTGGACAGCAACTCCAAGCGCACCAGAGAACTGGCAAATGAAATAGGCTACCCGGTCATCATAAAAGCGGCTGGTGGTGGTGGTGGACGCGGCATGCGTGTCGTGCACAGTGAAGCCACCCTGCTGAATGCCGTAGCAATGACCAAGGCTGAAGCTGATGCTGCATTTGGCAATGCGACAGTCTATATGGAGAAGTTTCTTGAAAATCCACGCCATGTAGAGTTCCAGGTACTATCTGATACCCACGGAAACGCCATTCATCTGGGTGAGCGTGATTGCTCGATGCAGCGCCGTCACCAAAAGGTGGTCGAGGAGGCACCAGCCCCTGGTATCACCGAACAGCAACGCAGGGATGTCGGCGAACGTTGTGCAGAGGCGTGTCGCCAGATTGGCTATCGCGGAGCAGGCACTTTCGAATTTCTCTACGAGGATGGCGAATTCTACTTCATCGAAATGAATACCCGTGTTCAGGTTGAGCATCCTGTCACTGAGCTGATTACCGGCGTCGATATCGTTAAAGAACAGATACTCATCGCTGCAGGTGAGCCTTTGCGATTCAAGCAGAGCGACATCAAACTCGAAGGTCATGCTGTTGAGTGTCGTATCAACGCGGAAGATCCTGTTAACTTCATGCCCAGCCCTGGCACCATTACCCAACTGCACACACCAGGCGGCCCAGGTATTCGGGTCGATACACATATCTATAACGGATATAAGGTTCCACCCTACTACGATTCGATGATCGGCAAACTGATTGCCCATGGTGAGGATCGTGCGTCTGCTATTGCACGTATGCGTATTGCACTTCATGAGATGGTGATCAGTGGTATCAAAACCAATATACCCCTGCACCTCGACATCATGAAAGACAGCGCATTCAATGCTGGTGGTGCCAACATCCACTATTTGGAAAAAAAGCTGGGGTTATAATCCTGGTCAGTAAACAATCATGTCCTGGCTTCAACTCTCACTTGATACCGATGAGGATCAAGCACCAATCCTTGAATTGGTCTTTGAAAACCTTGGCGCTCTCTCAGTCACCCTGGGCGATGCCGGAGACCAACCACTTCTGGAGATTCCGCCAGAGACAGAGCAGCTATGGCAGCATACCCGGGTAACAGCGCTTTTCGAGGGTGAACAGGACCAGCAACAACTGCAACTCGCGCTGACTGAGGCACTCAGTGAACCACTTGTAAGGCGGCTTCACTGGGAACGGATTGAAGACCGTATTTGGGAACGGGTCTGGCTGGAGCACTTCAAACCCATGTCTTTCGGTCAACGCTTATGGGTCTGTCCAGTAGGGGAGACCATTAAACAACCCGATAGCATAGTCATTCAATTGGATCCCGGGCTGGCATTTGGCACAGGAACCCATCCCACTACTGCACTCTGTCTTGAATGGCTGGATGGCCAGCCACTTAATGGCAAGAGAGTCATTGATTATGGTTGTGGATCGGGAATTCTCGCCATCGCCGCACTTAAATTAGGCGCTGCTTCGGTGATAGCCATCGATCACGACCATCAGGCACTTCAGGCCAGTCAGGATAATGCAGAGAAAAATGGGGTTGCTGAACGATTGTCCACCTTTCTGCCTGAAGAGGCACCAAAACTAAGTGCCGATTACCTGGTAGCCAATATTCTTGCTGGTCCCCTGATAGAGCTTGCATCGCATTTGGCTGAATGCATCAATTCAGGTGGAGAGTTTGCCCTTTCGGGAATCCTTGCTGAACAGGCGGATGAAGTAGGCAATCACTATCAGGCATTCGCTGAACTATCACCTGTCAAACAACGAGAGGAGTGGATACTGATCAGCGGTACTAAGCACTAAAAGGCCCTGCTAATAAATAATTCCTAGGGACAAAAGAGGTTAAGACTTGCCTAGGATTTTAGTACAGTCTAACGTAGGCTTAACAGGCCCTAAGTAACTGACCGATATTCAACCCATGTTTACCCAGTGCCCACACTGCTTAACTCTGTTCCGCATCAACTCGGAGCAACTCAAGGCCGCCGAGGGTCAGGTCAGGTGCTGCCAGTGCAACCAGATCTTCAATGCATTGGAGACCCTTCAAGAAACTCCGAAACCATTCAGCAATCAAGAAGAGATAGTGGATGTCGCGACAGATGAAGAGCGTGTCTCAGATGATCAACTCCTCTACTACCCACCCCAACAACATGATCATGACTCAGCACTGATCAATGACAGTGAAGTTGAGAGGTCACTTGATGATCTAGCAGATGACTCATCCCCTGTTCCTCCATTTTCAGATGATTCAAATTTGGAGAGCGACGAACCAGGCTTACTGGAAGAGAGTAGCAACCCGTACCTCTATGAAGTGAATGATGGTCTGGAGACAGAGCCTGACTACTTTGCCTCCGGCTCAGAATCCCAAATGTCTGAATTACTGGACAAGGACTCGGCTTCATTACTCCTCGACAGTGAACACCCGAATTCCAGCCTTGCTGAGATTATCGAGCTGGACATCCCTGAGTCTCATCATAAATATGAAGCGTCATCGGATAGCCTGATCAATGATAGCAGTGAACTTGAAGCTGAACGTCAAGGCGATACGGATAGCAGTGAGTTGGCAGAGGAAGAGCCGCCAATTGAGTCGGTGGAAGAGGAGCTCCGAAACATCGAGGATCAAATTGAGAAGGAGTTACCCTTCACTTTTGAAGCTCAGGATGATGAGGAAGCAGATTCAAACGGCGCCTCCATCTTCTGGACCATCGGATCATTGCTATTGTTGATACCGCTATGCGGGCAGATGGCATGGCAGTATCGGGATAACCTGATACATCATGAAACAGGCAGACAACTATTGGATGTTGTTTGCACTGTTGCCGGCTGCACCACACCGCAGCGAAAAGACAGAAGTAAGATACTGGTTACCGAGCGCTCGTTAAGCGCTCACCCTGAAAAAGAGAATACGCTTTCCATGCGTCTTGAGATAGTCAATACCGCACCGTTTCAACAACCCTTTCCTAAACTTCAACTAAGCCTGTTCAACGATATGGGGGCACTCATCGCGCGTCGAACTTTTAGCACGTCTCAATATCGCCCAGCATATACCGGAACAGATGAGTTGATGCCCAAACTGAAACCGATCCAAATCGATCTTGAACTGGTCGATCCCGGCAAAGAGGTCACTGGTTTTAAATTTGAGTTTCTTTAAATTCGATTGACTCATAACCTCCATTAGTACTTGACCATTTTATTAACCCGGCAACTGAATATGTCGTCGGCTTGTAATAAATAAGACAACCCTAAACTTTCACCAACCCTGGTTTGAATTAAAAACGACATCACAATCAGGGAATTTACTTCTCAAAAAAGTTTACATTTTAAATGTATATTCATTTTCATCCTCTTCAGCCTATATATCTAAAGGAGATTGAATAGCTTACTCAACACCCTTCCAGCCGATTCACAAGTTTCATCTCTTTCGAACCCCTGCACTGGATCAATTCAACTCGATTTTGCCTTTGCTTCCACCCCGATTTACGGGTAGTATCCCAACCCCTCCTTATCCTGTGAAAAGCCCTCTAAGAGGGGCGATTTAAATGCGCATTGGGCCCTATAAAATTGCAAATAATCTGTTCTTAGCGCCGATGGCAGGCGTAACGGACAGGCCGTTCAGACAACTATGCAGAAGTCTGGGCGCAGGTGTTGCCGTGTCAGAGATGATCTCTGCCGATGCGTCCTTATGGGGTACTAAAAAAAGCGTAAGGAGACTAGACCACGAAGGTGAGGATGCACCAATCAGCGTACAGATTTTAGGCTCTGATCCTGAGATGATGGCTCGGGCCGCCTGCGCCAATGTAGAGATGGGCGCCCAGATCATCGACATCAATATGGGTTGTCCAGCAAAAAAAGTATGTAAACGTGCCGCCGGCTCTGCACTGCTTGAGGATGAACCACTGGTCGCTGAAATACTAAAAGCGACTGTTGATGCTGTGGATGTCCCGGTCACCCTTAAAATACGTACCGGCAGTGATCCACAAAACAGAAATGGTCTACGAATTGCCGAGATAGCCGAAGATGCTGGCATCCAGGCATTGAGCATTCATGGCCGTACTCGAGCCTGCAAATTTTCAGGTCATGCCGAGTATGAGACCATTAGACAGATTAAACAGATGATAACCATACCGGTTATTGCAAATGGAGATATTGATTCCCCGCATAAGGCTGCGGAGGTATTTGAAAGAACAGGCGCTGACGCCCTAATGATTGGCCGCGCTGCGCAAGGACGCCCCTGGATCTTTAACGAGATCGACAACTATTTAAAAACCGGCAGGCTATTGCCTGAACCGGAACTCGAATGGGTTGCTGGCATCCTTACCAAACATGTCCAGCAGTTGCATCTATTTTATGGGGAGTACCTTGGCGTTCGCATTGCCCGCAAACATATCGCCTGGTACAGCAAAGGGCGCCCTGAAGGCGCCGTTTTCAGGAACAAAATAAACTATTCAGAATCACCTGCAGAGCAAATGCAGGCAATTCAGGAATATTTTGAGTTCCTGTATAACAAAAGGGACCTGGCAGCATGATGATTGAAGCGGCTCTACCTGACCAACAAAGCGAAGAGTATCTGACAGTTACTCACAGCAAAAAATCTGAACCCTTGCGACAGTGTGTCAGCGACGCCATGCAGCGCTACTTTAGTAATTTAGACGGACATGGTGCCAACAATCTTTATCGGTTGGTAATGAATGAGGTTGAAGCGCCACTACTTGAAAGTGTCATGAAGCATACCGGCGGGAATCAGACACAAGCTGCCACCATCCTGGGCATCAGTCGCAGCACCTTGCGCAAGAAACTTTCCCAGTACGACCTTGATTGAACTACAGAATCATCTTATGTGAATTAAGCGGCAATATCTGACTACTTTGCAGATCATGCCAAAACGATCATTTGCGTCATATCAAATCATTGAAGCATCCGACAGATTTAATTGTAGATTCCCTTCATAGTGATTTTTTTTAACGTGACCAAACAATATTTCTAAATAACAACCAACGGTATCACTCATGGCATCGATAAAACGCGCACTGATCAGTGTCTCAGACAAGACGGGGATTGTTGAATTCGCCCGCAATCTGGCAGAAAAAAATGTGGAAATACTCTCCACTGGAGGCACCGCAAAACTACTTACCCAAAATGATGTGCCTGTTATCGAGGTATCAGAATATACAGGCTACCCGGAAATGATGGATGGCAGAGTCAAGACTCTACATCCAAAAATCCATGGCGGAATCCTTGGTCGCCGTGGTACCGATGATGGCGTAATGAAGGAGAACGGCATTGGTCAGATCGATCTGATCGTGGTTAACCTCTATCCATTTGAAGAGACTGTGGCAAAACCGGATTGCGATCTGCCCACCGCAATTGAAAATATCGACATCGGCGGCCCAACCATGCTCAGAGCGGCGGCAAAGAATCATAAAGATGTCACTGTCGTTGTAGATGCATCTGACTACCAGAGAATCATCGACGAAATGGCGGCTAATGACAATCTGGTAGGTGACTCCACCCGCTTTGACCTGGCAGTCAAAACCTTTGAACACACCGCTCGCTATGATGGTGCAATCGCCAACTATCTTGGTGCCAGAACTGAGGGTGAGGTGATTGATTTTCCTCGTACGCTATCGTTACAGTTCAAACAGAGTCAAACCATGCGCTATGGTGAAAATCCCCACCAGAAAGCCGCTTTCTTTGTTGAACACAATATTGAGGAAGCGAGTGTTGCCACAGCTACTCAACTACAAGGCAAAGCACTCTCATATAACAACATCGGCGATACCGATGCAGCTTTGGAGTGTGTTAAGAGCTTTGATGAAGGCCCGGCCTGCGTCATCGTCAAGCATGCCAATCCCTGCGGTGTCGCCTATGGTAAAAATCTGCTTGAGGCCTATGACCGCGCCTATAGCACCGATCCTGAATCGGCCTTTGGCGGAATTATCGCCTTCAATGGTGAATTGGATGGGGATACAGCAAAAGCCATTGTTGAGCGGCAATTCGTAGAAGTGATTATTGCCCCCAAGGTCTCTGCTGCTGCAGTCGAAGCGGTAAGCAGTAAAAAGAACGTTCGCCTACTGGCCTGTGGTGAGTGGCTCAGCGAATCTGTGCATCGTACTGAGTACAAACGTGTCAACGGCGGCTTACTGGTTCAAGATGCCGATCTGCAATTGACACAAGAGATTAAGATTGTCACTAAAAGACAGCCTACTGAACAAGAGATGCAAGATCTTCTGTTTACCTGGAGAGTCGCTAAATATGTCAAGTCCAACGCAATTGTCTATGGCCGTGACGGCATGACCATTGGCGTGGGCGCAGGACAGATGAGCCGGGTTAACTCTGCACGCATCGCAGCAATAAAAGCAGAACATGCCAAGCTGGAAGTCAAAGGCTCGGTGATGGCATCTGATGCCTTCTTTCCTTTCCGCGATGGTATAGACAATGCTGCCGAAGCTGGCATTGTCGCAGTCATTCAACCCGGTGGCTCTATGCGTGATGACGAAGCCATCGCTGCAGCTGACGAGCACAACATGGCGATGGTATTCACTGGCATGCGTCATTTCCGTCACTGATGAATATACTGGTAATCGGTTCGGGCGGCCGAGAACACGCCCTTGCTTGGAAAGCTGCACAATCTCCCCTGGCAGAGAAGGTGTTTGTAGCCCCAGGTAATGCTGGTACTGCGCTGGAAGATAAACTTGAGAATGTAGAGATTGGCGTAGAGGCCCTTGACCAACTGGTGGACTTTGCCAGGCAGAATCAAGTTGGCCTGACCATCGTAGGGCCTGAAGTACCTCTCGTAATGGGTATAGTCGACGCCTTCCAGAAGGCCGGCTTGCGCTGTTTTGGACCCTCACAGGGCGCTGCTCAGCTTGAAGGCTCAAAATCTTTTACCAAGGATTTCCTCGCTCGCCATAAAATCCCCACTGCTGACTATCAGACCTTTACTGAGATAGATCCCGCTTTGGATTATCTACATCAATGTGGCGCACCCATTGTAATCAAAGCCGACGGCCTGGCTGCAGGTAAAGGGGTCATCGTCGCCATGGAGATGGAGACCGCCGAGTCTGCAGTACGTGACATGCTTGCCGGCAACGCTTTTGGGGAAGCTGGCCATCGGGTGGTTATTGAGGAGTACCTCGAGGGCGAGGAGGCAAGCTTTATTGTCATGGCTGATGGCACACATGTCCTGCCCATGGCCACCAGCCAGGACCATAAGCGAATCGGTGATGGTGATACGGGCCTCAATACCGGTGGTATGGGTGCCTACTCACCTGCGCCGGTAGTTACCGATAGCGTTGAGAAGCGCATTATGGATGAGGTCATCTATCCAACCATCAAGGGTATGGCGGATGAAGGGTTACCCTATACCGGCTTTCTGTACGCCGGCCTGATGATCACTGCCGATGGCACCCCTAAAGTGATTGAATTCAACTGTCGCTTTGGAGATCCGGAAACACAACCCATTATGTTGCGCATGCGTTCTGACCTGGTCAAACACTGTCTCGCCGCTCTGCAAGGAGAGCTGGATCAGGAAACAACTGTCTGGGATCCCCGTGCATCGGTTGGCATCGTCCTGGCGGCAGGCGGTTATCCAGGAAACTACGACAAAGGCCTAACCATTACCGGACTGTCTGAATCGTCATCAAGTGATCAGAAAGTGTTTCACGCAGGCACTCGCCTGGATGGTGATAAAGTACTGACTGCAGGTGGGCGAGTGCTCTGTGCCACGGCTCTGGGAGAGAGTGTTACCCAAGCCCAGGAGGACGCCTATCGGCTCACCCGTACAATTCAATGGCAGGATATCTACTTCCGCTCTGATATAGCCTACCGGGCCATTGCCCGGGAAAAGGCTGCTGATGGCGGTTGAAAAACCCAGTCGGAAACACTCTACTCATCGCACCCTGTTTCGGGGTGCCTTGGGTGTCTCAATAGCAGTCATCAGTTATCTGGCTTTCACCCCTTTGGATCTACCGGGTGTCAGCAGCCTGAATGACAAAGTCTCTCACATGATCGCTTTTTTCTGCCTTGCTTTTCTGGCGGACTTTTCCTGGCCTGAATCCCCTTGGAATCAGTTAAAGTTTTTTTTACTTCTGGGTTACGGTCTCGCCATTGAGGTGGTGCAGGCCTTTCTCCCCCATCGCCTCTTTTCTCTCTTTGACCTGTCAGCAGACGCCTTTGGGCTAATTCTCTACACTCTACTTCTTCCTTGGTTTATGCGATATAAGTTGCTTAAATCACTCAGATAACAAACGGCTTAAATAAAATACTCGCTCAATCTTTCACCCTTAACCACAGCAATCCAAAAAACCAATATAATTCTTGTAGGGATTGGTATATTCATTGAGAGATCTCGAAATCAGTCAATAAATCCACACAACAAGCAGGCAGTTATGAGCAGCGACGTTAAACATAGTGCTTTTAAATATGACTACCTGGGCTCTGATCCTAAGGCAATTCAGAGGTCAGTCTCCAACCATTTGGTCTACACCATCGGCAAGGATCCATTCACAGCAACAGATCACGATTGGATGATGGCATTCAGTCATGTGGTTCGGGATCGCTTGATCGAACGCTGGATGGAGACACAACGTAACTACTACAAACACGATGCCAAGCGTGTCTACTATCTCTCGATGGAGTTCTTGATCGGTCGCAGCCTGATCAACAGCCTGTTGAATATGGATATTTACGATGCGTGCGGCCAGGCGCTGCACAAACTGGGCATCGAACTTGAACAGCTGCGAAACCTGGAACACGACGCAGCCCTTGGTAACGGAGGCCTGGGAAGACTTGCTGCCTGTTTTCTCGATTCCATGGCGAGCCTGAATATTCCCGGTTATGGTTATGGCATCCGTTTTGAATATGGCATGTTCCGCCAGAAAATTGAGAATGGCAGCCAGGTAGAGCTGCCGGAAAACTGGCTGGTGCATGATAACCCGTGGGAGTTTCCACGTCCGGAAGTCTCCTACCGGATTCGCTTCGGCGGACGGGTCATGGAGTACCAGGATAGCAGTGGCCGTAAGCATTTCGACTGGATCGATGGCGACATTGTCATCGCACAGGCTTACGACACCCCGATTCCCGGTTTTCAGAATGATACGGTAAACAATCTGCGCCTGTGGAGCGCCAAGGCCCACGAAGCCTTCGACCTCAATCAGTTCAACCAGGGGGAGTATACAGAGGCGGTAGTCGGCAAGACCTTCTCAGAAAACATATCCAAAGTACTCTATCCCAACGACAGCTCCACCATGAATAAGCTGCTTAGATTAAAGCAGCAGTACTTTTTCGTCAGCGCCTCACTGAAAGACATCCTGCGACGCTTCTTCACAGACCATGAAGATCTGAAGGAGTTACCATCCAAAGTCGCCATCCAGCTCAATGACACCCATCCAGCCATTGCCATACCGGAAATGATGCGACTGCTGATGGACAAGCATCAACTGGAGTGGCAACCGGCCTGGGAGATCACCACCAGGGTCTTCTCATACACCAACCATACCCTGCTGCCGGAGGCCCTGGAGACCTGGCCGGTGAAGATCCTTGAAGAACTCCTTCCCCGCCACTTGCAACTGATTCTCGAAATCAATCGACGCTTCCTGCTGGTGCTGGGACACCTCCATCCTGGAGACATGGATATCCTGCGCCGCCTCTCAATCATCGATGAAGGTGGGGAGCGACGTATCCGCATGGCTCATCTGGCGATCATCGGCAGCCACAAGGTGAATGGTGTCTCTGCCATGCACAGTGAGCTATTGAGAGAGTCGACTTTCAAGGAGTTCAACCAATTCTATCCAGGCAAAATCATTAATATCACCAACGGCATCACCCCTCGTCGCTGGTTATACCTCTCTAATAGAAAACTCTCATCTTTGATTAGTGATGCTATCGGCCCCGAGTGGATAAAGGATCTCAGCCAGGTAAAAAAGCTTGAGGCATTCGCCCAGGACAGCAGCTTCCAGGACAAATTCCTTGATATCAAAAAGGCCAACAAGGATCACATGGCCAACCTGATTGAGTACTACCTGCATAAACAGGTCGATCCCACTACCCTGTTCGATGTCCAGGTAAAGCGAATTCATGAATACAAACGCCAATTGCTGAATCTGTTTCGCGCAATCGAACTCTACAACCGAATGGTCGATAATCCAGGTATCGATTGTGTTCCCCGCACCATTCTTTTTGGTGGTAAGGCAGCCCCTGGCTACAGTATGGCGAAAATGATCATACGCCTGATCAATGATGTTGCAGATGTAATCGACAACGATCCCGCTGTCAGCGACCGCCTTAAGATCATCTTCATCCCCAACTACGATGTCACTACCGCCACCGACATCATTCCCGCCGCTGAACTGTCACAGCAGATCTCTACCGCAGGTATGGAGGCATCGGGAACCGGCAACATGAAGCTGGCGCTGAATGGTGCCTTGACCATGGGCACTATGGATGGTGCGAATGTGGAGATGCTTGAGCAAGTGGGAGATGAAAATATCTTTATATTCGGACTCACCACTGATGATATCGCCCGGCTCAATCATCAAGGCTATCATCCACAGAGATACTATGAGTCCGATCCCAGACTAAAACGCATCATCGATATGATCGCGAACGGTTTCTTCTCACCTGAAGAACCCTCCCGCTATCGCATGATCACCGATAACCTGCTGCGCAGTGACCATTTCAAAGTCCTGGCCGATTTTGATACCTATATGTCCATCAGTGATAAAGCAGATGGCATCTATCGGGAACCCTCATCCTGGGTCCAAATGGCAATACTCAATACCGCGCGCATGGGTTATTTCTCAAGTGATCGCACCATCAGTGAATATGCCAGTAAGATATGGCAGGTGGAGCAAGTGTCGGGTTAATCAGAAATGCATACGAAAGTTGTTATCATATTTTAAGCATCTTAGGGCCCCCCACTTTGAGCTACTCGGTAGGGTGGGGCCCTGCCCCACCAATCTGTTGAAGAGGAATAAGAGACTCAAAGACGCAAAGAAACTTGAGAATCAATAAAAAGCACCCAGCAAGACAATTATTCTAAATATGGGATATAATTCCCATACAAACCAACACTGGATCATCTGCCTCTACAAAGGGAGTGATGGCATGAATGGAAAGCATAGCTGGATAACCCTGTTAACACTAAGTCTCTCACTCTTTGCCTGTGGTGGAGGCGGTGGAGACGACGACAGTGATGACGATGATGATGACAACAGCGGTCCAGGCGTAACTGAAGTCAGCGGCAGCCATCGCGTTCTGGCCTTTAATGACCTGGGTATGCACTGTGCGGATCTCGACTATTCGACATTCGTCATCCTGCCCCCCTTCAATGTCATACACAGCCAGGTGATTGAACGGGGTAATCCTCCGAAACTGCTTGATGACAATAGCGTCGAAGTCAGCTATCTCGCTACATCTGATCCGAGCGGCTCGATCAACACTACCAGCCAGAACCTGGCCGGCAGTGTCAATAAAACCAACTTTTGGAGCATTAACCCAAATTCGGGTAATAGCTATGTCTTCGATCTGTTCGGAGATAACCCAGTGCCGGACGAGGGCTTGGTATTTGGCCAAAACATGCCTGGCATTCTCAACCCATACAGCGCCAATGATCCCCAGCTGTTCAACGAATTCAACAGATCCAAAGGCTGGTTCTCTGCTGAGGGTATTCCAATTCTGCCGGTCGACGACAACGGACAACCCAACGCCTATCCTTTGATGAGAGTCACTGCCCAGCAAGTGGGTAGCGAAACCGCCCTTGCCACGCTTGATGTCGTCTTACCCGTCGCCTCAGAGGCAGATTGCCAGAACTGTCATGCAGCAGGTGAGATTGCGGCACCCATCTCCAGCGAAATCCCCTACCTGATCCCGGACGACATCAATGATTCCAATGCCGTATTGCAGGCCGCAAAAGAGAACATACTGCTACTGCATGATGCGGAACACGCTACCAACCTGGTAGCAAGCAAACCCGTACTTTGTGCCGCATGCCACTACTCTGCTGCCTTGGATTTAAGTGGTTCTGGACCTGCCGGCAGCCAACTCGGAAATGACACCATGTCAGAAGTCATGCACAGGCATCATGGTCAGCTGACTGATGAAACGAGCGGAGAACCGATCTTCCCCAGCAATGGCGACCTGGAAGAGACCTGCTACCAGTGCCACCCAGGAAAAGTTACCCAATGCCTTCGTGGCGCTATGGGTGGTGCAGGTATCGAATGTGCCGATTGTCATGGGAGTATGCTTGCCGTAGGCCAGGAGACAAGAACACCTTGGCTTGACGAGCCTCGCTGCGAATCCTGCCATACCGGTGATGCAACCAGTCATCTTGGTACCAGCCTGAGACTGAGCCAGGCCTGGGAAGACAACATCGACACAGCAACACCCCGAATCGCGACCAACAAACGCTTCGCAGAAAACGATTTGACGCTCTATCGCAACAGTCTCGGTCATGGCGGTGTTGCCTGCGAAGGCTGTCATGGCTCAACCCATGCCATCTGGCCGAATGCCAATGAGGCTTCCAATGACAACCTGGCATCGATACAACTCCAGGGACATGTCGGCACAATCAGTGATTGCAGCACTTGCCATACCAGCCTGCCTCTGACCACGTCCGGCCCCCATGGCATGCATAACGTCAATAGCCGAGGCTGGAACCTTGATCATGAAGACTTTTACAAAGATAACCCCAGCAGTTGCCAAAGTTGCCATGGCGTTAACCTGCAAGGTACCGTGTTATCCCAAGCTGCTGATGACAGAAACTACCTGCGGGACGATGATGGAGAGAGAACCATCTTCGTGGCGAAAGGTACGCAAGTGAGTTGCACCTTATGCCATGAATACCCCGAGGAAGATGATGACTGATAGGCATCGTAGAGTCTGTCGAGCTCTGATTCAGATACTCCTGCAGAAGACAATTTATAATCCAAACAGCTGCTCATCATCACTCTCACCCAACCGCACAAAGGTGATACCTATACCGTAGATACCCTGTTCCATTGCAACTCTAAAATGGATTTTGTCGATAACCTTGGTTTATAAGGTGGCGAGTTTCGGTATTTCATAAAATCTTGAGCTATCGAACTGTGCCCGGATGTTCAACATGCCATGGATACCCAGGTAGCCTGGATGGAGCACAGCGGAATCCGGGATGGTTGGTGCGCTGTTCCCCAGGATTCCGTTGCACTTCATCCAGGCTACGGACTTATTATGTTTGTACCGTAGGGTGGGGCCATGCCCCACCAAATAGGTTAGAAGTAGACAAATAGTGGATGATCACTCTGGATCTTGAATGAACTTCTCTGCAACTTATCACTATTTCCCACCATATATGGTGGGGCATGGCCCCACCCTACGGAAGGTAAGGGAGAGATGGTATCTGACTCTCTCATTGTGATAGGTAGTAGGGTTGGCTATATCTTGCGATTAGTTGCTGGTAATAGATAAACAATTATCAACGCTTGAAAACTAATTAGATGAGTTTCATGTGCAGCTAAATATCATCTTATGAGCGCTTTTTATTATACAAACAGCTTATCGAACAGCTGCTCATCATCACTCTCACCCAGCTGCTCAAAAAAGAGATCAGTTCTCTGCTTGAGATCTGTCAGGTTACTCTGGCGGATCAACTCTCTGCTCTCAAGCAGGGCACTGGGCTGCATGCTGAGTTCGCGTAACCCCATCCCGATCAATAACCTTACATAACGCGGATCACCTGCCATCTCGCCACACATACTGACTGGTATATCTGCCTGACGAGCTGCATCAATGGTATTTTGAATCAGTGACAGCACAGCCGGGTGCAGCGGATCGAAAAGAAAATTGACCTCTTCATCCATTCTGTCCACCGCAAGGGTGTATTGAATCAGATCGTTAGTACCTATCGAGAGAAAGTCGAGTAATTGGGCAAAACGATCCGCTATAATCGCAGCAGCCGGAACCTCTATCATACCGCCGACAGGAATCTCAGAATCGAAAGGGATTCCCTCTTCAGTCAGCTCATGCTTGGTTTTGTCGATGATATCCAAAACCTGCTTTAACTCTTTAATCCCAGAGAGCATCGGTATCATCAGTCGAACCGGCCCCTCTGCAGATGCGCGGAGAATAGCTCTCAGCTGTGGCACAAACAGTTCAGGCTCCTTCAGGCAGAGCCTGATCGCCCGCAGCCCCAGTGCTGGGTTGATGGATGGCATGCAACTCGATTCGGCGATTGCGCCCGTGGTCTTGTCCACCCCCAGGTCGAGTGTACGTATCGTGAGCGGAATACCGCCCAATCCTCTTACAGCAGCGATATAGACATCCAACTGCTCAGCTTCAGTCGGGGGTTCGCTACGATTCATATAGAGAAATTCAGTGCGGAACAGACCCACCCCATCTGCTCGGTTTTCCATCGTTATGCCGATGTCTTCTGGAAGCTCAATATTGGCATAGAGAAATATCTGATCGCCGTCTGTAGTCAGAGCAGGCAGGTCTACCTGCTGGCGAAGCTCTACCTCTCTTCTTCGGCGGGTCTCTATTCGCTGCCGGTAGTAATCCAGGATTCGTTCGGTAGGATCAGCCAGCACAACACCCTGTGCGCCATCAACAACCAGCGGCTCTCCCTGTCGAAACAGAACGGTTGCCTGGTGAATACCCACTACAGCAGGAATACCCAGACTGCGTGCCAGGATTGCGGTGTGGGAGAGCGGCCCACCATACTCGGTGATAAATGCGGCAACCCCCTGATTTTTCATCATGATAGTTTCAGCAGGGGTCAGATCCCGTGCCACGATGACCCGCCCTTTGAGATCACCCCTCTGTTCAGGTTCTCCACCGGCCAAAACAAATTGCACGTGCCCCACAACATGATTCACATCATCTTTGCGGGTACGCAGATAGGGGTCGTCCATCTCATCGAAGACCCTAACCAGCTCATCTCGCCGTACCTGCAATGCCCACTCAGCGGTGTATAACTTCTCCTGGATCAGGCTTATAGTTGCCTGACTGATGGCATTGTCCTCCAGCATCAACAGATGAGTATCAATAAACTCGCTGATATCCTGGGCAGTATCCTCAGGGATCAGGTTGCGTACTGAACGTAAATGACTGGTGGTGGTCAGCAAGGCCGTTTCAAAACGCTCTACCTCGGCATTAATCCGATCCCTGGTAATCTCTCGATGAGTGATCTCCGGTACGCCTTGCTGTAAAAGGTAGGCATCACCAATTGCGACCTCGCGGGTCGTCTTGATACCGATGCCCTGACAGGAGAGCGTCATTGTTCCTCCCCAAACTTATTGTTGATGAGAACTATTAATGCCTCCATCGCCTGCTGTTCATCGTTGCCATCGATTTCGAGCTTCAATACAGAGCCTTTATTTGCTGCAAGCATCATCACACCCATAATGCTTTTACCATTAACCCGTTGACCATTTCGGTTCAAAAATACGTTACTGTCGTAACCATTGGCGCAGCTGACTAGCTTTGCTGCAGCACGGGCATGCAATCCAAGTTTGTTTACTATTTCTATCTCTTTTTCAAGCATGATTAATACTATTTTAGTGGGCTTTTACAGCAATGAATCCCATCCCTGCCACCACTGACGGCTTTTTCCGTTAGTGATTTAAGGTCGAGATCCTGATAATTGAGCGTACGAATCAACATCGGCAGATTAAGCCCTGATACCACGTTCACTCGATCTGACTCAGCCAGACTATAAGCAATATTGCTGGGTGTGGAGCCATACATATCGGTAAACACCAACACGCCATCCCCTTCATCAAGACTATCCACTGCTTTACGGGCCTGAGTTTTAATTTGATCAGGATTGCAGTCAATCGACACAGTTAATGTTTCAACAGACAACAGCGCACCATTGAACATCTTATTTGCTGTCTCAAGCAGAGCATCACCAATTTGAGAATGGGTTATCAATAACAACCCAATGCTCATGACAACTCACGATGGCGAGACATGACTTGCAAACCTGCATCCTTAAAATGTCGATATAACTGTTCAACAACATACACAGAACGATGTTGCCCACCTGTACAACCGATAGCGATGGTTAAATAGCTGCGCCCATCTGCTTCGAAAGCGGGAATCCAACGGGATAGAAAGCTGATCAGGTCTGACACCATGAGGTTGGTCTCATTCTGAGCATTAAGATATTCAGCAACAGGCTGATCCAATCCGGTAAAGGTACGTAATTCAGTCTGCCAATAGGGGTTGGGTAAACACCGCACATCGAACAAATAGTCCACATCTCGAGGCAGCCCGTGCTTGAATCCGAAGGACTCAAACAGAATTGAAACCTGCCCATTCTCACCATCGATTCTATTACGAACCAAGTCTCGTAACTCATGTACGTTACTGTGAGTGGTATCTATTCTGAGATTCGCCGCTTCACTCAACGGCTGCAGAAGTTCTCGCTCATGTTGAATCGCCTCACTGAGGGAGCGTTGCTGGTTGCTCAAGGGATGTTTACGCCGGGTCTCGCTAAAACGCTTGATCAACGTATCCAGCTGGGCATCGAGAAACAACATATTGCAATTAATACCACGCTGACGAATGTTCTCCACCACTGCCGGCAGACTTGAGATCTGACTTGGTTGGCTGCGTGCATCAATACCTACTGCAGTTTTATTGAAGATCTCCTCAGGTTCACCGTTCAAATAATCGGATACTGAAACCAAAAGCGAGACCGGAAGATTATCAATGCAGTAGTACCCCATATCCTCCAGGGTATGCAGAGCAATGGTCTTTCCTGAGCCGGAGAGCCCTGTAACAATCTGAAGTTTTATCTCATTTGCCATTCTGTTCAGACTCTTGAAACTAGTGTTTTACCCGAATCCAGCTCGGTAACATCGCCAGATCGTAGGAGGTAATTACCTTTTTTGTAAACAAGTTAACAGGAATATCGACAAAGCAGATAGGGATACCTTGCCCAGCTGAGTTTACCCTCAGCATATTCATCCTGCACACATCAATGAGAGTAGGCTAAGCCTGATCTATATAGTTTTTCTGACGTTCGATAAAATCCTCGGTCGCGTTGTACCCATCCATCTTCAGCAGATGTTGTCGTACAGCCGTCTCCACCAGGATTGCCAGATTTCTACCTGCTGCAACAGGCAGGCTCGTCTGCGGCACCTCAACTCCCAGCAATGTTCGATGGGAATGACAACCTTCCAGGCGATCCATGTCATCTAATTTTTTATCATCAAAGTGCAGCAAATCGATTATTAAGTGTAGCTGCTTCTCTGGCTTTATAGCACTGTTACCAAAGATCGCACGCACATTAATCAGCCCCAATCCACGAACTTCGAGGAAGTCCTGCAGTACCTTGGGACAGCGACCGCTCAAGGTCTTACCGCCGGTTTTATAAAACTCTGTTGCATCATCAGCCACAAGACGATGCCCCCGCGAAATCAGAGCCAGGGCCAGCTCACTTTTTCCGATTGCCGGATCTCCACTAAGCAGTACACCCTTACCTAAAACTTCCATGTAGACCCCATGTAACAACAGCGTCTCACCCACTGGAAGACTGAATTTCTCCAGCAGTCGATGGATTACATAGTTGTCACCTTTCGGGGTGAACATGAGTGCAGTTCTGTTCTTTTCTGCCAATTCAAAGCAGCTCTGTTGAGGCTTTAGACCATCAGTAAATATCAGCGCCAGAGGAGAGGTGGTAAAAAGCGCCCTCAGAGATTCCCGGTATTTTTCTTCACCGCTGCTCTGTAGATGTTTCTGCTCAGGAGGACCAATCACTTGAATTTGATTGGGTCGAATCAGATTCAGTGGTCCCACAGGTTGTTGACCGTGGGGCGACTCACTGTCCAACTCTATTGTTTTTTCATCACCATCACCATTCCAGCTCAGTGAAAGTTCGCTGGCAAATTCGTCGAAAAGATCGCGAATGGTGTAGTTGGTGGGCATTAAACTGACGTTATCGCCGCTTCTCGCTGCCGGATTAACTGAAACAGTTGCTGCGTTGTTTCCGCTTCACGCAGTGCCGAGCAGAATGGAGGGTCATCAAACATCCTGGCCAATTTTGCCAGTAGTTGCAGATGGGCTTCAGTTGCCTCCTCAGGAACCAGCATGGCAAAGGCAAGATCCACCGGTTGGCTGTCGATCGCATCAAAATCGACCCCTGAAGGCAGCTGAATAAATGCTGCGGTGGATTGTGTTATCTGTGACATTCGCGCATGGGGTAGCGCTATTCCTTTGCCCAGTCCGGTGCTGCCTAAACGTTCACGCTCAAGCAATGCATCAAACACAGTATCCTGTGTGAGACCAGGAGCAGAATTGGCCAATCTTTGGCCAAGCTGCTCCAGGACACGTTTTTTACTGGCTGCCTCCACACTGCAGCCGATCCGTTCCTCAAGCAGAAATCCGTCGGGAAACATGGAGACCTCGCCAGTTTTATCTATTCTGAACTACTGCTACTTACAGCGTACTTCGCGCCACTACCGGCACGGTGACTCTGCATCTTTTCTTTATGCTTTATGACTTGCCTATCCAGCTTATCGGTAAGCCCATCAATGGCCGCATACATATCTTCCTGTACTGCATCAGCGAATACGCTGGCACCGTTCACTTGCATGGTGGCCTCTGCCTTTTGCCTCAGCTTCTCTACGCTCAAGATGACATGTACATTGATTACATTATCAAAATGCCTCTCAAGACGTTCGAACTTATTATCTACATAGCTTTTCAAGGCATCGGTAACTTCCACATGATGACCGGTAACGCTTATCTGCATAATTTTCTCCTGTCTTAGATGAGTTGGCTCATCACTCTAACTGAGGCGGTGAAGTAACGCCGGGGCATTTTTACAGCAACTCATTCATGAATCCACTTTTATCTGAAACCGCTCCGGTTCAGTAAGCATATCAAGCATGATATGATAGCCACTCCGATAATTCACTTCACCTACATCAGTCGCTTACGCTCGTTCGATGGTGGGATACTCATCGACTCGCGGTATTTTGCCACCGTTCGGCGGGCCACTTTTATACCCTGTTCCGACAATATGGCGGCGATTTTGTTATCGCTGAGAGGTTTGTTTGTATTCTCTGCAGCAATCAATTTTTTTATCAGCGCACGTATAGCAGTGGAGGAGCACTCACCCCCTGCACTTGTGTTCACATGGCTGGAGAAGAAATATTTAAACTCCAGCGTACCCCTGGGGGTATGCATATACTTCTGGGTTGTCACCCTGGATATGGTCGACTCGTGCATCTCCAGAGCCTCAGCGATATCCCGTAAAACCAGTGGCTTCATAGCCTCTTCGCCATGTTCAAAAAAGCCCCGCTGATATTCAACAATCTTACTCGCCACACGCAGAATAGTCTCATTTCGACTCATCAGGCTTTTGATGAACCAACGCGCTTCCTGCAGGTGGTTTTTCAGGAAAGTATTGTCATCACTCTGATCCGCACGCTTGATCAGACTGGCATAGTCGTTGTTTACCCTTAGTTTAGGCGTAACCTCACCATTTAGCTCCACAACCCAGCGATTATTGCGCTTGCTGACGAATACATCAGGAATCACATACTGAGGCTCGCTTTTGGCGATCGCTGTGCCAGGGTGAGGATTGAGCGTCCTGATCAACTGCATGATAGCCATCAGGTCGTCCTGATCAACCTTCATTCGTCGCATGATCTGATTCTGATCCTGCGCAGAGAGCAAGTTGAAATGGTCGCGACAGAGTCTGATCGCCAAATCCAAATAGGGTGTTTTTTCAGGAAGTTGCCGAAGTTGAATTAGAAGGCAGTCCTGAGCACCCTGAGCACCAACCCCCGGAGGGTCGAAAGCCTGGATACGATGAAGTACTGCCTCTACATCCTCCAGAGTCATCTCCTCATCATTCAGGGAAACCAGGATCTCCTGGAGATCACCTTTGAAATATCCATCCTCATCAATACTGTCGATGAGGTTAGTGGCAATCAGAACATCCTGCTCAGTGAATGGGGTCAGTGTCATCTGCCAGACCAGGTGGTCATGCAAAGTGATCGCGCCACTGCGCTGAACCAGATAGTCATTGTCTGCAGATTCACTACCACTGCTCGATGGGGGAAGATAACTGTCGTATACGTCAGCCCATTCACTATCAACGGGCAGGTCTTCTGTGATCTGGCTACTGTCGGTCTGAATTTCCCGCTCGTTGTTGATATCGTTGGAGCTCAAAGACTCTTTATTGTCTGAACTCTGATCAGAGCTCTCTTGACTAGCTTCTTCTTTTTGAGTCTGCTGACTAAACTCCTCTTCACCCTCCAGCATGGGGTTTGTTTCAAGAACCTCCTGCACCTCCTGACTCAGGTCGAGCGCAGACAATTGCAACAGGCGTATTGCCTGCTGCAACTGAGGTGTCATTGTTAAATGTTGTCCGAGCCGGAGCTGTAGAGCCTGCTTCATAGCAGAGATATCTTTAAACCTGGTATGTTATTTGTATGTCTTTATATTCATTCTAGCTAATAAATGCCGTTCACGGAATAATTCTTGGTATTTGTTTCGTTTGAATATAATTCTGCCTCATACTTTAACCTTCATTTTGTCAGCTGACGAGTAGTCATCATCTCTACTCTTAAATCACATAATCCATGAAAAAACATAAACATAGCCTTACATAGTAAAATTTTCGCCCAGATAAACACTACGTACCTCCTGGTTATCGAGGATCTCCTCGGTGGTTCCTTCCGCCAATACCTTACCAGTATTAATGATGTAGGCTCTATCACAAATATCAAGAGTCTCTCTAACATTATGGTCGGTAATCAACACCCCAATCTTTAATTCTCTAAGATGTTGAATGATTCTTTTAATATCGATAACCGCAATTGGGTCGACACCTGCAAATGGCTCATCCAATAAAATGAATGCGGGCTCCATTGAAAGCGCACGGGCAATCTCCAGGCGGCGTCGCTCTCCACCTGAGAGGCTCATAGCCATACTCTCTCTCAAATGTTCGATACCGAACTCTTCCAAAAGCCGGTCACAATGCGCTCTTCTTGCTTGCGCGTCCAGATCCTTTCGATTTTCAAGTATCGCCAATATATTCTGCGCAGTATTGAGCCGCCTGAAAACAGAGGGCTCCTGGGCCAGATAACCAATACCCATGCTGGCGCGCTTATGCATTGCAAGATCAGTAAGCTCCTCTCCATCCAGGTAGATTCTACCCTGATCAGCCTGAACAAGGCCCACGATCATGTAGAAACTGGTGGTCTTTCCGGCACCATTTGGCCCTAACAGCCCAACAACCTCACCGCTATTCAGATTGAGCGAAACACCATCGACCACTTTACGCTTATGGTACTGCTTCTCAAGTGCATCAGCCCGCAACTGGCTCACGGTGCATCGCTCTTGGTCTGGGGTTCAATTACGACTTGAACCCGCTCTTTACCCTGAGCACTGCTACCCGCCTTCACCTGGGCACTGGTTCGATTGTAAACAATCCGGTCATTTCGAAAACTGTTACCGCCCTGCTCAAGCAGAGCATTGTCAATCAATACCATTTCATCACGATCAACATGAATTTCCATCCTTCGCGCCTGACCATGCACCTCTACCCCATCGACTTCCGGCAGCTGACTGAATCTAGTCGGTTCACCTTCACTGATGATCCGCTCCGTCTTTCCCTGCCGACGATGAACCCAGAGGCGCTCAGCCCACAACTTCATACTACCCTGGGTAATCGTCACATTCCCCTCATAGAGGCTGATACCTGTCGACTCATCAATGGCTAGACTGTCCGCCTCAAGCTGCATTGGCTGATCCCGATCACTCTCCAAGGCCATAATCGGCATTGCGCCAAAACAGACAAGGCCATATACCAGGATTGACAGAATGCCCTTACTCGAACTCATAGTAGCCTCGTACCTGATGTAATAACTTCAAGCGAGATGGCTCAGTCAGCCATGCCTGCATGCCGACTGCTGATATTCGCTGCTGACCACTCTGAATTTCGACCGCCTCAGCCGTTGATGCATATGAGTCTTTTGATTTAAAAGTCAGATCTTCGGTCTCAATCAGATAAGGTGCGAAATCACCCTTTCCTTCACGCTCGATGATCACTCTGCCCGGAAGATAGAGTGTCTCTTGCTGATGGTCTGCCACACCCTGTTCTGCCTGCATCCTCCATGGCGGCGTATCGGCTCGGAAACGCCATACCACTGGCTTTAACAGCTCGGTAATACCACGCTTCTCATAATGTAACATTTTAGGGGTTTGTAATGTTTGCAGAAGCTCCCCATCCTCATTGTACTGTTTTACGCGTAGGTCCACGGCATAGGAATCAGGGATATCCCTAGCTACCTGTCGTTTCTGCATCTCAGGGCGCGTCAGTTCATTCACCCACCAGGCTAAACTCAGCACCAGGGCGAGCATCAAGGAGAGACCAAGCAGGCGTCTGTTCAAGCTAGACTTCCCACATATCCATAATCAACTGCGAACTCATGCTTCAAAGATAGTGATCCAAACTGGCTTGCAAGGTTCCTTGCGCTTCCATGATCATCTCACAAACATCCCTGCCAGCCCCATGTCCACCGCCATGAGGCGTTTGCCAGTGGGCGTGTTGAACCACAAAGGGGTGCGCATCCTGAACGGCGATGGCAAGCCCGACTCGACGCATGATAGGAAGATCCACAACATCATCCCCGACGTAAGCGACCTGCTCATCAGTAAGCCCCAGTTTATCTCTCAACTCTTCATACGCTGGAAGCTTCTCGAGTTTGCCCTGATAGACATGCTCAATACCCAGGTTTTCCATGCGCAACCTCACCACTTCAGAGGTCCGGCCAGTGATAATGCCAATCACCACACCGGTGAATTGCAACATTTTCATCCCATGTCCATCTCTGGAATTAAAGGACTTGTACTCTTGACCATCATCACCGAAAAAAAGAGCGCCATCCGTCAATACCCCATCAACATCAAATATCAAGAGTTTGACTGCTTTTGCTTTATTATAAATATCCTGCATTTTGCCCCCCTGTCTAGTATTTCATATCGTTTGACAATGTTACCGTGACGCTAAATGGCTAGCCGCAAGGCATGACACCCCCTTTCCAAGGCGCGTAACAACACGGGTCGCCGGGTAGCGTCTTGTCCGAGAGGAGGCCTGCTCAGGCCTCTAAAACTGTCGACCAATTGAAACACGACACTACATAACACCAGCTCTAAGTAGGTCGTGCATGTTGAATGCGCCAATCAGACGCTGCTCCTCATCCACCACCAGCAGGCCGTTTATTTTATTTTCATCCATCAACTGTAACGCCTCAGCCGCCAACATTTCTGGCGGAACCCGTTTGCAATCCCTTGTCATCACCTCTTCAACACTGATTTTGTGTATATCGATCGGCTGGTTGAGCGTACGCCTTAGATCGCCATCCGTATAGACACCGGCAAGACGCCCCTCGTGATCAACAACCGCTGTCATGCCCAGCCCCTTCACAGACATCACCTCCAACGCCTGGTGAAGCGTAGCCTCAAGCATCACCGATGGCAGGGCCTCTCCACTATGCATGATATCTCGAACATGCAGCAACAGACGTCTACCCAGCGACCCACCAGGATGGGACAAAGCAAAATCCTTGGCAGTAAAACCTCGCGCTTGCAGCAGAGCCACCGCCAAAGCATCGCCCATCACCAGTGCGGCAGTAGTACTGGAGGTCGGCGCCAGCCCCAGGGGACAGGCCTCTTTATCAACACTGACATCGATATGAACCTCAGACTCTCTTGCCAAGGTCGAATGAGGCTTTCCTGTCATCGCGATCAACGGCACACCCAATCGCTTCAGCAGGGGAAGTATTACCAGTAACTCTCCTGTCTCCCCGGAATTTGATAACGCCAAAACCACATCATCGGCTGTGATCATGCCCAAATCCCCATGACTGGCTTCACCAGGATGGACAAAAAATGCCGGGCTACCCGTACTGGCAAGGGTTGCTGCCAGTTTGTTACCGATATGACCAGATTTTCCCATACCGATCACGACAATACGGCCACGACAATTAAGCAGATAGTGGCAAGCCTGGGCAAACCCTCCATCCAACCTTGGAATCAACGCTGAGACCGCCGCAGCCTCGGTTTCAATTACCGCCTGGCCCAACTCGATCATTTGGGTCATTTCTTGCTGTGAGGGTGGTGTGGGTTTCTTCATCCGAACAGTATGTCTTGTTTAGTGAGCCATCACAAAATGCCGGCCTGTCTGGGGACAAACCCGCCATGAGAGGAGATAACCTGTTTAAATATCATGATTTTTCTTGTAATTACGATCCACTTCCAGCAAATCCACGTTATGCTCAATGAGTAACTAAAGAGTAAAACAGCCAGGCCTGGTAACCGACGAAACAGAGCAACAACCCCAAACCTTCAATACGATTAATACGGCCCTGTTTACCAAATCCATAGCCCATTAAAAACAGGAACAACGTCAAGGCGAACATTACCGGAAGATCCCGGTTCAGCAAATCCGGCGAAAAAGCACCCGGCGCGACCAAACCAGGAATACTCAATACAGCCAGCATATTATATAGGTTTGAACCAATGACATTGCCGATAGCAATATCGTCCTCTCCCTTCAGTGCGCTGGTAATGCTTGCCGCCAGTTCGGGCAGACTGGTGCCGATGGCAACAATAGTCAATCCAATCACCACATCGCTGACGCCGAGCGCCACAGCTATATTGGTCGCACCCCACACCAATATCCGGGAACTGATCAGTAGAAATACCAAACCACCGATCAGAAGAAACAACGCCTTTTTTGTTGGTACATCGTGCGGAATCTCTGCATCGTACTCCCCGGCTATGGGGTCTGCTTCTCCTGTTTTTGCAGTGTAGATCATCCAGCCGAACACAGAGATCAGCAACAGGATCAGGATCGATCCATCCACCTGACTTAAATTGCCATCCCACATCAACACTATGCAAATCACCGTAACAGCAAGCAGAATTGGATATTCGCGCTTAAGTACACTGGAGTGAACAGAGAGAGGGATAACGAGTGCAGTAACACCAAGAATCAGACCGATATTGGCAATATTGGAACCAACCGCATTACCGATCGCCAAACCCGGATTGCCGTTTACCGACGCCATAAGGGAAACCAGAACCTCAGGCGCAGAGGTACCAAACCCTACAACCGTCAGGCCGATCAGCATGGGGGAGACGCCAAGATTGTCCGCCAATGCGGCGGCACCGCTGATAAAGCGATCCGCACTCCATACTAAAACCACCAGACCAATAAGTATCGAGAAACTATGCAGCAACATTAAAATTATATTTTTTAGCGAGTTAAATAAACACTGTCACCTGATCTATATCTACTTGAAGATCACCAGGACAGTCGCAGCTTTGTAGCGCTGACACCATATTATTAGGTGATGCGCTAAGAGAATAGTCAAAGGGTTGAGATGATAGCAGAAAGCCAGAGGAAAACACTTGACAATCATATCGGAATATTAGATGATTCTTACATACTGATACTCAGATGTACCAGTTTTCCTCCTTTGGTGGTATATATTCAAGCGCAACATCTCCTGTTGCGCTTTTTTTTTGCTTGGCGACTCGATTTCCAGGATTATCCGCCCAACTACCCTCTGGGAGTGAAATAGTCCTTGTGCCATCCCAGGGGTTCATGTATTATCCGCCGTCTTTTTCGAGGCACAATAGTTCTCCATTGGAGCGACATCGGATGACTACATTAAGCGCAAAACCGGCTGAAGTTCGCCGCAATTGGTACCTTGTGGATGCAACAGACAAGACCCTTGGTCGTCTGTCCACTGAAATTGCACGACGTCTGCGTGGCAAGCACAAACCGGAATATACTCCGCATGTAGATACCGGCGACTATATCGTCGTTGTCAATGCAGAGAAAGTCCGTGTTACCGGTAATAAAATGACAGACAAGATGTACCACCACCACACTGGTTACATCGGTAATATGAAATCCATCAGCTTGGACAAATTGCTTCAGAAGGCACCAGAACGTGCAATCGAGCATGCAGTCAAGGGCATGATGCCGAAAAACCCGTTAGGACGCTCTATGTTTAAAAAGCTGCGTGTCTTTGCTGGTTCCGAGCATACCCACCAGGCTCAGCAACCTCAGCCCCTGGACATCTAAAGGCAAGAGTTTAAGACCATGGCAGATACCCATATCACTACCGGACGCCGTAAAAGTTCCACTGCTCGAGTCTTCATGACTACTGGCAACGGAAACATTACCGTCAACAACCGCCCTCTCGACGAGTACTTCGGTCGCGAAACTGCCCGCATGGTAGTTCGCCAACCGCTGGAAACTACAGGGACTGTCGACAAAGTTGACATCAAAGTCACTGTCAGAGGTGGTGGCACCACTGGTCAGGCTGGCGCCATCCGTCACGGTATCTCCCGTGCACTGGACGCCTATGACGAGTCACTGCACAGCACACTGCGTAGATCAGGATTCCTGACCCGTGACGCCCGTGCTGTTGAGCGTAAGAAAGTCGGACTTCACAAAGCCCGTAAGCGCCCTCAATTCTCCAAGCGCTAAGTCTGGCTTGCGTTGCAGGCGGAGACGCCTGGCACCAAGTCTGCAACTGGGGATTCGTCTAATGGCAGGACAACGGACTCTGACTCCGTATGTGGAGGTTCGAATCCTCCATCCCCAGCCAACAACTATTTAAGCCCACCCTGTGTGGGCTTTTTTATTTTCTCTACAAAGCTGCCCGGATGGAGGATTTGAACCGATAAGAGGTTCGATGGAAGAGCGAAGCGATGACGAGCAGCTTCAGCTGACCCCGCAGGGGCGAGGCCGTTAGGCCGAGTAATCCTCCATCCCCAGCCAACAACTATTTAAGCTCACCTCAATAGATGTAGAGAGCCCCTGAGTATGGGCTGGAGGTGTCCTCCATATCATCGCTTTTGCCTGAATTTTCGTCGGGTGCACCGACAACCAATGTCCTCCCATCATGAGAGATACTCAGGCTTGCGCCAAATCTATCGTTTACCATCCGGCAAAACAGGAAACATACCGGCTCTTCCCATCCTGGAGAGGTATCCGGTGCCTTCACATAGGCCTTTTGAATCCATGAAGAGAGGGGGTTTTCCCGGGTAAACTGATATACAGCCCCAGGTTGAGATAGTGCACTGTCATCAGCCTGATCCCCATTCACCCCACGAGCAACAGAGCCCTCATATTGGGCACCAACTGCTACAGACATCCCGTCCCCTGATATCGCAACCTGGTGACCAAAATAGTCATCACTTCCAGTATTGGAAGCCTTAAAATATTCTGACTCAATCCACTGGGAGTTAATACGCTCAAACAGGTAGGCCGCACCTGAATATTCAGCACTATTATCAGATCCATCACTTCCGATCCCGGTTGAGGATGAATCCTCCCCCCAAGCGCCCACAACCATCAGATTGCCATCATCACTAATTGACAGACTGTGACCAAAACGATCCCCGGCTTCACTATTTGAGGATTTGATGTAGGCCTGCTGGGTCCAGCTCTCTCCATCCAATACGAACAGATAGACAGCACCTGACTGAGCTGCACTATTGTCAGACTCACCATCAACACCCATTGACGATGAAGCTTCATAGTGAGCCCCTACAGCCAGGGTTACCCCATCACCGGAAAGTTGTACGGCGCTGCCAAAATAGTCACCTTCCTCGCCGTTTGATGATTCGAGAATAGCCCGCTGTTGCCAGACATCTTCCCCTCCCTCGAATACATAGACCTTTTCAGCTGCCCCCACACTGAGTCGATTGCCACTTGCAGAAAGGGATAGTGCCTGACCAAAAACTTCGCTGGCTGAGCTATCTGATGCCTTGAGATAGGCCAGTTGACCCCAGATGTCAGCATTGCGGGTAAACAGATAGACAGCCCCAGCACTTTGGGCACTGTTATCCTGCTGATCGCCATCCACGCCTGTTGCTGCAGAACTCTCACCAGGGGCACCAACCGCAAGTGTGTTGCCATCGTAAGAGAGTGATACTGCTCTCCCGAAGTCGTCATCCCTATCAGTGTTTGATGCCTTGATATAGGCCTGACGCTGCCATCCACCATCAATGCGAGCAAACAGATAGACTGCGCCAGCACTCATTTTATAGTCTGGAGTGAAGCTCCACTCGCCATCGATACCTGTAGCCGGTGAGATATCACCTGGCGCACCAACCGCCAGTGTCAACCCATCCCCTGAAACTGCAACAGAAGTTCCAAAATAGTCTTCCCAACTGGTTTCATAGCCTTTCAGATATCCAATCGTGTCGAGCATCAATGAGCTGATAGTGATAGATTCAGAATCGACACATTGACCAGCCTCGTTGCAGGCCTGTATCAAATAGGAAGTATTGAGCCAATCTTCCAAGTGCACCGAAATCTCTTCGTCAACCTGGGTTGATGTGAGATCCGAGCCTTGCTGGTTAAAGCCTGAAATCCCGTCCGGGTTCTTCAGCAGCCGATAGTGGTTGGCACCCACATCATCCCAGAAGAATCGAAGTAGTTTGGTATTTTCCGCTGAAACAGTGAGGCTGAGCGCCTGAACAGTGCAGTTGATTTGAACATTCGTTATTTCGGCTCCCGAGAGGGTACCAGTGCCGTTATTGACGGTGCAGGTTTGCCCAGATGGTTGGCTGGCGATGGTTACCTCATAGGCCGCACCGTCATCCAGCTCAATGGCAAATGAAAAACGGCCGTCACCAGCGACAGGAAGGGTATCCCCCCCGTTGATTTGAAGCACGAGGCCATCAGCTGTCAGACCAGTGACCTCACCACCAACTCGATAGGAGTTTTCACTACTGCCACCACAAGCGCTCAACAGCAATAGCAGATTCAATATAAATCCAGAACGAACCACTATCCCTGAAAACACTTCCATTAAATCTTCCTTTTCACTCTATCGAGTCATCCTATAACAAAGCGCTTAGGGGTGAACTATATTTTGTTACCGTTTAATTAACATCTCAAATGCTGCCCCTACCTCACAATTGTGAACATTACCCTTAAACAGAATTTAATTCCTAATACATTGACCCAGATCAACGTATTCCGCTAAGACATTCAATAGATTCCAAATTGGTGGCTTGGTAACGAACCACCAGCAACTCTTGGAAAAAGAGCACACTTAAATCTTGGAGGGATTCTATCGATCACTAACTCACCAACCTGCACTCTAAACCCGAATACTGCCCCTATTGAGCCGAATCAGCGGCTTCACATCCATCAGTAGCAGAATTTGGGTGAGTCGCACCTCAACATCAGAAATGGATAAGGAGAGGGTCATGCGTCGAAAAATCACCGCATCAGTGATGCAACTACTCGCTATCCTGGGACTGGTCGCAGTCGCAGGAACAACTCATGCCGCAATTATCGACTTCAGTTCGGGAACGTTCCTCGACAGGTCACCAGGTACCGGAGTCGACTACTATTCTCAGGATGGCTATATCGTCGAGATTGCAAACCCAGCGCACAACACAGACATGACAGTCTGCCCGAATAGATGGTGTTTCGATAATATTTGGGGTGTCCCCGCAGAAACAACCTTTATTACCCGCGCCGATGGAGGGGCATTTGATCTCACCAGCTTACAGATCTTTGCTAATACAGCTTCTGGAGTGAACTTCAGTGCTGATAGCGGCGCCTTCCTGAACTCCACTGATTTCGGAACCATCAGTTTCGATACCGCGTTTCAAGATATCACACTGCTGAGGATGGACATTCCTTGTGGATTTGCGACAAGTTGCGGCATAACCCTCGACAATATCGATGTTAGCCCAGTCCCCATCCCTGCTGCTGTCTGGCTCTTTGGTAGCGGGCTTTTGGGATTAATTGGTTTCAGGCATAAGAGAGAGGCAGATCAGGCTTGACTGCCCAGATAGGGCTGCTCATCAGCAGCCCTGTCGAAAGGCATCACGACTGCTTCGTTTTCAGCCGACTCACTTCGCCACATACTCCGCCACTGGCGGATGGTAAATCATCTGCAGCGTAACGCCATCTGGATCAAAACAGTAGAAACTCCTGGCACCATCCCGATGGGTGCGAGGAGAAGTGCGCATCTTCACACCCTGCTCAGTCAGAAAATCATACCATTCGTCAACGCTCTCTGGGCTACTGAGCATAAAGCCTATGTGGTCGAGACGCTGGGCAGCTTCATCAAATGTCTCAACGGCTATCTTATGCAGCGCCAGATTGTCCGGCCCGGAAGTCAGATATAGATTATCAGGGTCTGGTCGCCACTCAATTTGCATACCCAGCAATTCAACATAGAAGTGCTCGCTGCTGGCCATATCCCTGACATTCAGCGCAACGTGGCGCATGCCAATGTGACTTTCAGGTCTTTTCATGAATAACCTCATTCACGGCCTGCTCCCAGATCTCCTGACCACAGGCACGCTGAACCACCAGAGGCAGAGCAACAGGTCCATGAGAGAGGAGCTGCTCATGCAAGGTCAGTGGGGATGAACCAGGATTTGCCTGAATATACTGATTGGACAGGTGCTCAAGCAGATCAGCGCCCAGCAGGGCCATAAAGGCATCTGTAGGTCGTCTGGAGATGGCAGTCAGGCTGACTTCCGCCCAGCAGGGAATATCTGATAATGGTTTCAATCGCTCAAGTGCCTGGCGACTGTCTATTTGACCAGAGTGAAATTCGAGATCGACAGAGGCCTGTTCCGCCAGCGCCAACCTTCTCTGATTGAGCAGTGTACGATCCTGCTCATCGAAATAATCATTTGCTTCCAAAAGACGGCTCATATAGTGGGCCCAGCCCCGTTTGAAAGCGGCTGATGGATTGATCTGACGCACTAGGCTATGTGCCGGTACGCCCCCAGCCCAGGCCAGATAGTGACGCCCTGCCCAACTGCCATAGAGGTTGCGCATTCGAATCGCTGACCGGCTCTCGCCTCCCCCAACCTGCTGATCATGGGGAATCAAGAGCACCCCCCCCTGCTCGGTGCGCAGATAACTGCCACAGTCCGGCTGCCTGAAACAGCTATCGGTGACACGAAACTCAAGTGGCTGTTCTGAATCGGGCAACAGCTGCTGCTGCTGCAGAAAGTCCCGTAATATTTTTGCTTCTTCGCGATAGGCCTTTATTCGATCATTTCCGCTGAGAATTTCGCCTCTATCCTCTCTCAGGTCAGTGACGCTTAAACCTTGTGATTCCAGGGACTGGTAGGTCTCTTGAAGTCGTTTACGCGCAAAACCTAGTGCTTGCTTAACCTCAAGATCGATCTGATCGCGGTTGCGCAGCAACCAGCCCAGCAGTGCCTCTCCACAGTCTGCCGTTCCTGATGCAACCGGGGCCAGCTCTTTGACAAGGCTCTTCCTGTAATCCCCAACGGCTTCTGCAGCCTTGCTGGCCAGGGTCTGTAATCTGCCCTGGTCGGCACAACACTCCCGGGTTTGCGGTAGATCCCGTCCCAGCCTTTTTAGCCAGGGTTCGCCCTTTTCAGCTGTCTCCAGGGCGTCGGCCAACCAGAGTGTCGATACCACCCCAGGCAGCTCTGACAATCGACCCCGGGCATCACGCAGATAGTTCGGGGTAAGCTCCAACACCCCCATCAACGCCTCACAGAGACGATCTGGTTGGCGCACGATCAACTCCTGAAGTTGATTCAAGGGAAGATATCTGGCCGGGTCGCGGTAACGCCAATCCTGCTCCAGCAGCATCCGATGTTCAACAAATGCCGCCCCATAGATCAGCTGTAGATCGAGCTGTCGATCTGCATCCAACTGTTCCGAATCAAGCTCTTTGAGGCTAACCAGCAGGTTACTGATCAGGTTCGCCAAAGCGCCATTGTCATCATCACCATCGGCATTGAGTCGACCTTCGTATCCAGAAACTGAGGCAAAAACTGCAGCCAAAGGATGAAAGCGGAACCAGGCGCGATAGTAATCGGCAACCAGTTCGTCGAATACACCGGCATCATTGCTCATTGATAATCTCATAGTCATGGGTGATTTTAGCTGTAGCGCCCAGCATTATAGAGGCAGAGCAGTATTTTTCTGCACTCAATGAGATCGCACGGGAGACATGTTTTTCACTCAGCTCCCGGCCGCTAACAACAAAGTGGGCATGAATGGCTGTAAAGACCTTCGGATCCTCTTCAGACCGCTGAGCCTCAAGCTCAACAACACACCCTGTCACTTGCTGGCGGGACTTTCTCAGCATTGAGAGTACATCAAACTCAGTACACCCGCCCATACCCAGGAGTAACATCTCCATTGGTCTGACGCCCAGATTTCTACCGCCATGTTCAGGTGGGCCATCCATAATCACCCCATGACCACTACCAGCTTCCCCCATCATGGTGGCTGCCTCCACCCATACGACCCGTGCTTTCATTGTTAACTCCAATTTGTTCATCTTTCAGGTCTGACACAAAATTCAGAAATAAACGATAAACATGAATTACGTTGAATTTATGACTTGTTGTTTTTTGTTACACTATATATAGGCGAGTCTACAGAAGGCTGTAAATTCGACAAGTTGAAACAGTTGCTTGACTTGATCCTACGCTTTAACTGAACATGGCTTCAAACCAAAGCAAGGGCTCAGATTTGCAACCATGAAGATCATCGAGAGCTGCCCTGGGGCAGAATGCTATATTGCTCTGCAAGCTGATCTCTTAAATAAACAACCTTAATTCAGAGTCCGAAGATCATGACGATCATACAACCGCCACCGCAGGAACCAGAATATCTACAACGATTCCTGTCATTTTGTCATCGCCGACGCTACCCAAAAAACACCGAGATCATACATATTGGCGACCCGGCAGATATACTCTACTACATCACGGAAGGCTCGGTGGCTGTCTACATCGAAGATGAAGATGGTCGGGAAATCATCCTTACCTACCTGAATAAAGGCCAGTTCGTGGGAGAGATGGGTCTCTTCGTCCCCGAGCCGAAACGCAGTGTTATGGTGCGTACTCGTGCCTCCTGCCAGATTGCAGAAATAAGCTATCAACGCCTGGAACAGCTCTTCACCCATGACCTGAAGGACTTCTCCAAGGATATTCTCTACGCCATGGGGGCTCAGTTATCCCAGCGTCTTAACCAGACAAGCAACAAGGTAGGACATCTGGCCTTTTTTGATGTCACAGGGCGTATTGCCCGCACCCTGCTTGATCTGTGTAAGGAACCTGACGCGATGACCCATCCGGACGGCATGCAGATCCGCATCACCAGACAGGAGATCGGACGCATCGTAGGCTGTTCCAGGGAGATGGCAGGCAGAGTACTGAAAAACCTTGAGGAGCAGGGTCTGATCAGCGTTAAGGGTAAAACCATCGTGGTGTTTGGCACCCGCTGACCGCTCTCCAATCGCGTAGGGTGCGGCCCAGCCGCACCTTTCAGGCTCAAGAGAGAATCTCTACCGACCCCATTGAGTTGGCAGCTTCATAGCCTCAGCTTATATCACCGTTATGCCAAGTGTCCGTTCATTGCAGCAAGCCTGGCAGCTATCTCCACCCTCCTGAAAGGAAGGTGGCAGGGGTTATCATCCCCCCATCTCCAACACCTTCTGGTAACGGGGGCAGTTGGTCAAATGGTCATTGACCATTCCCACCGATTGCATGAAAGCGTAACAGATCGTGGTGCCGACAAAACGGAACCCCTTGCGTTTCAGTTCCTTGCTCAGAGCATCAGAGGTCGAGGTGCTGGCTGGCACCTGCTCAAGCTTGCGCCAACTGTTCTGCACTGGCTCTCCCTCCACAAAAGACCATAGATACTCTGCGAACCCCTCACCAGCCTCCAGCTCAAGGAAGGCCCGGGCATTACCGATCGTCGCATTGACCTTAAGCCGGTTACGTACAATCCCCGAGTCCCCAAGTAACCTGGCAACATCCTCCTCACCATATGCGGCAATCTTCGTCGCATTGAAGCCATCGAAGGCGCGTCTATAGCCATCCCGCTTGCGTAATATAGTCAACCATGAGAGTCCCGCCTGCGCCCCTTCCAGAATCAGCATTTCAAACAGATGTTGCGGGTCACGGGAGGGTACCCCCCACTCCTGATCATGGTATTGGATATACTCATCATGTCCCAGGCACCAGGGACAGGGTTCCGATTTCATTGTTTTTCGCTCTCCTTTGGCCCAATCCAGAATTGCGGTACATGGGCCACCTCCCAGCAAAAACCGTCCGGATCTCTAAAGTAGCCAGAATAGCCTCCCCAAAATGTATCCTGGGCCGGTTTTATCACTTTTGCCCCTGCAGATGCTGCTTCCGCCATAACCCGGTCGACGCCAGCCTTGTCAGCTAGATTATGGGCCAGAGTTATCGGGCTCTGCTCAGCTTTACCTAGAGAGAAGCCCATATCCTCTTCCAATGCTGATTTGGGATAGAGGCCAAGCCAGCTTCCCTGTAGTTCGAAAAATGCCACTGCATCACTCTCGAAATCGTAGCGTGGCAGACCCAATTTCTCATAGAACTGAATGGATAGTGAGAGGTCAGTCACGCCTAGCGTGATTAAATTAATTCTTGGCTGCACAGTAATTTCTCCTTGAGTTTGATTTCTCAATAGGAGTCTATGCTCTGCCTACTGACAACGGGGTGTCAGCAGTGAAATTGCATGGTGATCCGATCCACTAGTGTGGTGCGTCATACTAGCCAACATCATCCTCAACACTGATCAGGAAAAGAGTGTATTTAATCTCGCTCCAGGGTCTTCGGCCCTCATAAAGGCTTCGCCTACGAGAAAGGCATTGACCTGGTGGCTGCGCATGCGGGTGACATCTTCACGATCCAGTATGCCGCTTTCGGTCACCACGATTCTCTCTGAAGGTATCTGCTGAAGAAGACCCAGGGTTGTATCGAGAGTGACCTCGAAACTGCGCAGGTTTCTATTGTTGATGCCGATCAGCCGGTTGTCGACTGCCAGAGCTCGCTTCAGCTCCGCCTCATCATGCACCTCAATTAGCACATCCATACCCAGCTCATGGGCGAGGTCGTTCAGTGAGTTGAGCTGCTGGTCATTCAGGCAGGCCACGATCAACAATATGCAATCGGCATCAATGGCACGGGCCTCATAGACCTGGTAGGGATCGATGATGAAGTCCTTGCGTATCACCGGCAGCTGACAGGCAGCTCTTGCCTGTTGCAGATACTCATCACTCCCCTGAAAAAAATCGATATCGGTCAATACCGAAAGACAGGCCGCACCACCCTTTTGATAGCTGCTGGCGATCTCAGCAGGCCTGAAATCCTCTCTCAACACCCCCTTACTTGGGGAGGCCTTTTTGATTTCAGCAATCACGCCGGCCTGGCCCGCGTCGATCTTGCCAGCTATGGCATCGGCAAAACCTCGTGGCTCTGAGCTGTGGCAGAGCTGCTCCTTGAGGGACTCCAGGCTGCAGACATCGACTCGAGCGGCAATCTCTTCAAGTTTACGCCGAACAATCTTTTTCAGGATATCTGGGGTATCACTCATAATCACTCAAAACTCTGGGTCAAAACCACTAACCTGTCGAGCCTGCTCCTCGCCTCACCGCTGGTGATAGCCGCATCGGCTTTTTCAATCCCTTGTTTGAGGCTGCTGGCGATACCCGAACTATAAATCGCAGCACCGGCATTGATCATGACAATATCCCGAGCTGGCCCTGGTTTATCCTCGAGTACACCTCGAATGGTTGCGAGACTCTCAGTCGCATCATTGACCTGAATCGTCTCGAGGGGATTACGGGTGACCCCGAAATCCTCGGGTTGAATGGTGAAACGCCTGATCTGGCCATCTTTCAACTCCGCCACATCAGTTGCGTCGCCAATACTGATCTCATCGAGACCATCCCGGGAGTGCACCACCATCACATGACGACTGCCCAATCTTTGTAAAACTTCGGCCAGTGGTTCAAGCAGCTCATCGCTAAAGACCCCCAAAAGCAGGTTGGGAACACCAGCGGGGTTGGTCAACGGCCCCAATACATTGAAGATGGTTCGAACACCCATCTCTTTGCGAGGACCGATGGCATGTTTCATCGCGTTGTGATGACCGGGAGCAAACATAAAACCAACCCCAACCTCACGTACACACTGCTCGACCTGTTGTGGAGTCAGATCCAGTCGCACACCAGCCGCCTCCAGGGCATCAGCACTACCCGATTTGGAAGAGACAGATCGATTACCATGTTTGGCGACATGGCAGCCAGCCGCTGCGGCAACAAACATACAGGCGGTAGAGACATTGAAGGTGCCTGAAGAGTCGCCACCGGTACCCACGATATCCACCGGATGAGTTAAATCACCAATCGACACACCGGATGCCAGTTCACGCATCACCGATGCTGCAGCAGCGATCTCGGCAACCGTCTCCCCTTTCATCCGCAGTCCGATAAGAAATCCGCCGATCTGTGCTGCGGTGGCACCGCCAGTCATGATGGTCTGCATCACCGCTGTCATCTCTTCACCGGTCAGATCCTGGCGGGCCAGAATCTTATTGATGGCTTGTTGCATTTCCACGTGCTCCCCCCCTGTTGAACTTATTGTTATAAGTCTTATACAGTTTATATCAGAAGTAGGGTGCGGCCCTGCCGCACCAACATTCGCAATCAATGGCAGAACCTTTGCTGCGGCAGTACCGCACTCTACACCCCGTCGACAAAGTTCTTCAGTAAATCATGGCCATGCCGGGTAAGGATCGATTCAGGATGGAACTGCACGCCCTGTATCGCCAGGGTTTTGTGCCTGACCCCCATGATCTCATCCATAGAGCCATCCTCCAGCTCAGTCCATGCGGTGATCTCAAGACACTCCGGCAAACTCTCTTTGTCAACAACCAGAGAGTGGTAGCGAGTTGCCTGAAAGGGGTTTTCAAGGTCATGGAAGACCCCAGTATCCCGATGGTGGATCGGTGAGGTCTTACCATGCATGACTTGCCTGGCATGTATGATATCGCCACCGAATGCCTGGCCAATGGATTGGTGGCCCAGACAGACACCAAGAATCGGAATCTTTCCAGCGTAAGTCTGAATAACCTCAACTGAGATTCCCGCTTCATTCGGGGTGCAGGGTCCGGGTGAGATAACGATATGGTCAGGACACAGGGCACCCACATCCTTCACTTCGATCTCATCATTCCGAACCACCTTGACCTCGACACCCAGTTCACCCAGATACTGAACCAGGTTGTAGGTGAAGGAGTCATAATTGTCGATCATCAATAGCATGACTAGCTCGCATTTCTTTCAGGGATTTGGATTTTTGGGGCAACCCGGTCGAAGCAGGTTGGACGATCGGTCGCAGAAGTATAGCCGTGCCTATAGCTCAAGACCGATCGTTCAAGATGCTCGGCCGGACTGTTCCAAAAACCAAATAGGACAAAGTGAGGTTTCATCTCCATACCTTCAATTACAGTAACCATTCAACTATCAGCATTGTTCTCGTTTAGAGGGTCCGCCCTGTGAGAAATGCGGGCTAGACCTCCTCATCACAGGCATGGCGATCAAGCCCCGCCTCTGCCAGAGCAACAGCCCGAAATACGGCACGACCTTTGTTCATCGTCTCTTTCCACTCCAGTTCAGGTACCGAGTCGGCTACTATTCCCGCGCCAGCCTGGATATGTAGCGTCTTGTCTTTAATGACAGCTGTACGAATAGCGATAGCGGTATCCATGTTGCCATTCCATGAGATATATCCCACGGCCCCTGAATAGACGCCCCGCTTCACCGGCTCCAGTTCGTCGATGATCTCCATGGCTCTGATTTTTGGTGCGCCACTCACCGTACCCGCTGGAAATGTGGCACGCAGCAGGTCGATAGCACTCATCTCGTCGCGAATGGCGCCAGTGACGTTGGATACGATATGCATCACATGGGAGTATCGCTCCACAATCATCTTGTCGGTCAAAGTAACAGTGCCAATCTTAGCCACCCTGCCGGTATCGTTGCGACCCAGATCGATCAACATCAGGTGCTCTGCAAGCTCCTTGGGATCTGCCAGCAGCTCCTCCTCCAGCGCCTTGTCCTCTTCCTCGCTGTAGCCACGTCTGCGGGTACCCGCAATCGGCCTTACCGTCACCTCGCCATCTTCCAGGCGGGTCAGAATTTCAGGTGAAGAACCAACAATATGAAACTCCTTCAGATTGAGGTAGTACATATAGGGTGACGGGTTCAAGCCTCGCAGTGCACGATAGAGATCCAACGGAGGTGCTTCGAAGGGAATAGAGAGTCGCTGGGAGACCACTACCTGCATGCAGTCGCCATCAAGAATATATTGTTTGCTACGTTCGACTGCCTGCTTATAACCCTGTTCGGTAAATCCCGAGACAAAATCGGATTCATTGACCTGTCTCGAACTCCCCTTACCTATCTTGGGAATTGGCTGACGCATCTCCTGTATCAGTTCACAGGTCCTTTGCTGTGCCGTATCCAGTGTTCCCCCTTGAGAGGGATCAACATGCACAATGACATAGAGGCGGCCGGTGAGGTTATCGAATACAACCACCTCATCTGAGACCATCAGCAGAATATCCGGGTTTTCCAACAGATCAGGATTGGGACATTTCGCCAGCTTGGGCTCAATATAGCGAATGATGTCGTAACCGAAATATCCAACCAGGCCACCGTTGAATCTCGGCAGCCCTTCAATCTCTGCAACCTGGTAGCGTTGTTGAAAATCTTCGATCCAGGCCAGCGGATCCTCCACCTGATGAGACTCAACCACCTCATCATCACTGACCACTTCGACCTTTTGCCCGAAAACCCTGACATGGGTGCGACAGGGCAGGCCAATGATCGAATAGCGACCCCACTTCTCGCCCCCTTGTACAGATTCGAACAGATAGGAGTAGGGCGCATTGGCCAACTTCATATAGACGCTGAGGGGGGTATCGAGATCAGCAAGGACCTCACAGACAACAGGTATGCGGTTGTAGCCCTGTTGCTCCAGGGCTGCGAATTCTTGGGGGGTCATTTTCCTCTCCACACAAAAGACGATAAAACGGTTGAGCTAGAGTTGGCAGTCACCAACGCCATCGTGCACCATTCATCAAGGTCTCATTGCGTGAAAGCAGGATCATCACTATCTTCAATTAGGTAAAAAACTTGCGATAACCTTACTAGAAAACGGCACCTTAGCTCAAGCAGCGTTTTCAAGAATTCCCTGGATCTCGGTCAATGAATCAATCACTGCATCAGGATCATAGTTGCGGATATCCTCACCGTGATTATAACCGTAGCTCATACAGACAATCTGGAAGTTGGCCGCCCTGGCCGCTTTTACATCGCTTTGGGAATCTCCCACCATCATTGAAGCTGAAGGATCTATACCCAGATTCTCTGCGGCATGCAGCAAGGGCAATGGGTCGGGCTTTTTCTTTGGCAGGGTATCACCGGCGATAATGATCTCGAAATCATCATGTATTCCCAGATCCTTTAACAGGGGAAGGGTAAATTGAGCCGCCTTGTTGGTCACACATCCCAGTCTGTAGCCCTGGCGTTTCAAATAGTCGAGACCCTCACGAATTCCTGGATAGAGCATCGAACGCTGACTGGTGTTTAGCGCATAGAGTTCCAGAAAAATTGGGTATGCCTCGACAAAGTCCGCTTCATCCGGCTCACCATCCAACTGACCGATCAATGCACGGCGAACCAGTCGCTCCACGCCATTGCCGACCCAGTCGCGAACGCGCTCTTCGCCATGCACGGGTCGGCCGAGCCGTTTCATCATCTCATCAACGCAATAAGCCAGATCGGGCACACTATCAACCAGGGTACCGTCCACATCTATGAGGATCATTTCAGGTTTCTTGATCATGCCAAAATCTCTCTAACAAGCACTTGAATTTCGACTCTGCATGGTGCGGCATTGCCGCACCCACAGATTAACGAATTAAACCTTTGCCATCTCTGCCTTCATCTTGCCGACGATGGTGTCATAACGGTTGGCATCACTCTCTCCAGGAAAACCGAAGATACCTGAACCGGAAACGAATGTGTCTGCCCCTGCCGCCTTTATCTCCGCAATATTGTCGACCTTGACGCCACCATCGATCTCCAGACGAATATCCAGTCCAGAGTCATCGATCAGCTTGCGGCATGCACGAAGTTTGTCCAGGGTCGCTGGAATGAAGCTCTGCCCACCGAAACCCGGGTTGACTGACATCAGCAGGATCATATCGACCTTGTCGAGTACATAGTCCAGGTGACTCAAGGGTGTTGCAGGATTGAAAACCAGGCCGGATTTGCATCCTTCAGAGCGGATCAGCTGCAAGCTGCGATCGATATGTTCAGAGGCTTCAGGATGAAAGGTAATATAGGTTGCCCCCGCTTTGGCGAAATCTGGAATGATTCTATCCACTGGCTTGACCATCATGTGTACATCGATATCAGCGGTAACGCCATGTTTGCGCAGTGCCTCACAGACCAATGGTCCGATGGTCAGGTTGGGCACGTAATGGTTATCCATGACATCAAAATGGACAATCTCGGCGCCTGAAGCGAGAACGTTGTCCACTTCCTCTCCAAGTTTGGCAAAATCCGCAGACAGAATGGAAGGTGCGATCTTATCGGACTGACGAGCCATGTTGTTATCTCCTACTGTGTGATCCCCATGCCTGGCCTGGCTGGAGGCTTGGCGCAAACCCATTTTCACGCCTCGGTTTTCAAAAGGATGGCCACTTTAACTCAAAGCGATGCTATTTTCAGCTATCCCATAAGAGGGGTATTCACACCGAACTACTATTCTATCTGGACGCTGGGTTAATATGTTCGATCGGCCAGGAGTCTCAAGATGCCAAAACATTGCCTATCTATACCGACAAAGTTATCTCTGATACTGCTTGCCATCTTCGCAGCATTCTCAATTCAGGCAGCCAATCTGAGTCTGGAACGGCGTATTTCAGAGGCACTCGATAATCCCAGTCTGTCAGGTAAAGCCGTCTGGCTGGAGGCAAATGAGGGCCGTTTTCTGGCCATCTACGAACCCAGCAGCGCCAAGCTGAGCCTTGGTGGTGCTCTGATTCTGCATGACGCCGGCACCCATGCCGACTGGATAGAGGTCATTCAACCTCTTCGGCAACATCTATCAGAACAGGGCTGGAATACCCTCAGCCTGCAACTGCCTGCTACAGAATCCCGTCCCGATCCTCGTACTACCCAGAGTCTGTTGGAAAAAGCATCCCCCCGCATCCAGGCAGCCATCGACTATTTAGATCCACAACAGCAACCCACACTGGTTCTGGTAGGCCACGGCTTGGGTGCCACCATGGCACTGCACCACGCAGCCAAACAACCCAATCAGCGGATCAAGGCTATCGCCGCAATTGGCCTGAGTATCGACACAGAGGACGAATCAACACCAGCAGCCCAGGCAATCGCACAACTACAGATACCTCTATTGGATCTGTTTGGCAGCCGTGACCTGACAGCCGTCAGGGAGAGTGCGGCAAAACGACGCCAAATCGCTTCTATGAATGGCCGAGAGGATTATCGACAGGAGAAGGTGAATGGTGCCAACCACTTTTTCACAGGATTACAGAGCAGCTTATCGCACCGCATCCATGCCTGGCTGAAGCGATCAACGAGCGACGCCACAGGTGAGCGCTAATCTTCTCTCATCAACTTTTTGATCCGACGCACATAGTGGCGAGTCTCTCCTGGCGCATGGGACTCCACCTGGATCCAGTTTTTTACCTCGCCTTCAGTTTTTTTAGCTTTTCGGTAGGCTCGTAAAACATTGCCATAACCTGCATTGTAACTGGCCAGAGCAAAGGCCAGACGCTCCTCTGTTGGCAAACCTTTTTTCCACTTACGATAGAGCATGCGGTCATAGTAGACCCCTGCTGCGATATTCCAGCGGGGTTCGTCTATGTGGGTAAAGTGGGGGTTGTCCTCCTTGATCTCCGCATAGGTGCCCGGCAGGATCTGCATAATCCCTTTGGCCCCAGCCGGACTCGAGGCACCCGGCCTGAGCCCGGATTCTGCTATCCCCTGCGCCTTGAACCAGTGCCAATCGATATGAGGACCAAAGTAGTGCTTGGTATATTTTCGAAAATAGTCATCGTAACGATCACTCCAGTGATCATCTTTGACATTTTTGAAAGGGCCTGCAACTACCAATCCGGGTAGTAATAGCAGTAACAGAAAACTACGCAAAGGCATAGGGCTGACTAATTCAGACCGAGCCCGATCACCAGGCCCAGGGCTGTGCCTATGCCGACGAATATCCCCATGATCATGATCCCAACTGCAATATTCCCCTTCTGTAACTCATCGGGAATACTGAAATTGACGATATGGCTGAAGACCTTGCAGCCAAACCACATAAAGAAGATCGTCAGCGCCCCGCCAATGATCACGTAGACAAAATTGAGCAGGATGGGGTCTAGGCTATCGGTCATTTCTCCCCTCCCAGGGACTGATTGAGTAACAGAGTAAGACAAACCAATGGTGCTGCAAGATCAGCCCATGGAGCGGGCTTCTTTGATGCGTTCGTAGGCCTTCTTTATCTCATCGGTCTTTTGGGCTGCCATCTTCATCATCTCTTCGGGCAGTCCTTTGGAGACCAGCTTGTCAGGATGGTGCTGGCTCATCAGGCGTCTATAGGCTCGCTTTACCTCTTTATCGGGCGCATCGGCGGAAACATTAAGGATCGCGTAGGCATCCTCCAGTGAGACCCCTTGCGACCTGGGGGGAGGTTGGCTGCCTGTGCCGCCATAGTGGGATTGAGCCTGGACCATGCGCACAAGCCGCCGAAAGGTGAATTCAGGGACATTCAGCAGTTCGCAGATGTGGAGTAGCAGCACCTCCTCTTGCCGGTCCATTTGACCGTCCGCATAGGCTGCCTGGATCTGAATTTCCAGAAACATCTGGATCAGGGTCTGGCGACGATGACACTCCTGGCGAAACTGGATCACCACATCATCCAGAGGAAACTGATCTGATTTACCTTCACTGAACAGATGAATGGCGGTCTGCCGCATCTCACTGGAGAGCGACATTTGGCTCATCAGGTTCTCAGCCAGTCTGATCTCATCCTGAGAGACCCGTCCATCAGCCTTGGCCAGATGTCCTAATACCGAAAAAGTCGCGGTAAAAAAAGCAGTCTGAACCCGCTCCTGATCCCCTGGTCCCCAACTGGCACTATCGCCGGGAAGCGCTTTCAAGCCTTTATCGAAACGATGCCCTAAAGCCGCACCCAACACGGCACCCAATGGGCCGCCGAGCATAAAACCAAATGCACCACCTACCAGTTTTCCCCACCAGCTCAAGGAGTTACCTCACTAAATTAGCATTCGAACCCACCATATGAAATCATCTTCAGACAATCATGCAGGTTGTTTTGATACGCCCACGATCGGGCAATCAGAAAACTATACCTCAGCTTGTACTGGATAATCTATTTGCCGTGTAGATATTGTTCGTCACTGAATGAGTAGACCCAGGCAGGAAAAAACACCACCATCATGGTGATGACCCAGCCATTGATCAATGCCTCAGGGAAAAACATCAATGGAAAAAACGGCATCACCGTGACCTGTAATTCAGCCAGGGTATAGGCTCCGCTCAGCACCAGTAACATCATAGCCAGATAGCCGCTTACGTAGCCAACGAGCCAGGCAGTAAAAAAACCATTACCCAAGACATAGACAAAAAACTGTTTTGGTAACCATGTGCGTAGCAACACCAGAGAGATCTGCGACAGGGTAATTGGCGCCAGTGCAACTGTCAGGAAACTGACCACAAAGCCTTCCCATCCAGATCCAGCGTTCAGAGTCACCGCGAAGAGAGCAAGAGAGGCGATAATAATCGCCATAGACCAGCCAAACATCAGGGTTATGACCGTGACACCGAGCAGATGAAAGGAGAGACCAGCCTGAATCTGGCCACGCATATGCCATAGCACGATCAAAGCCACAACAGCACCAAAAAAGACGTGAAATTGATTTTTTTCTGTAAGTCGACGCCAATAAGCCAGCCGTAAGGCGATCAGAAAACTTGCCACAAACAACCCTGCCATTCCAAGTAGCAGGTTTCCGGAGAATAGATCACCATCCAATTCCATCGATTTTCTTCCTTTCCTCGGCGCAATAATTAGCTATGCTGAGCGCTGATGACAGAACACACCAGATAATATGGGAGAGCCCTATGATTTACCGTTCCCTCGGTGACAGCAATCTCAAAGTCAGTGCCCTCAGTCTGGGTACCATGACCTTTGGCGAACAGAACAGTGAGGCTGAAGCCCATGCTCAGTTAGACCGGGCCATTGACGCCGGTATTAATCTTATCGACACAGCAGAGATGTATCCGGTTCCGCCCAAAGCGAAAACACAGGGCGAAACCGAGCGTCATGTCGGCAATTGGCTTGCCCAACGTGGACGACGGGACCAACTGGTACTCGCCACCAAAGTCGCCGGTCCCGCAGACTGGCTCAACTACCTGAGGGACGGCAATCTGCACCTCGACAGAAGCAACATCGAAGCCGCATTGAACCAGAGTCTGCAACGTCTGCAGACAGATTACATTGACATCTATCAGCTGCACTGGCCGGATCGCAAGACCAACTACTTCGGCCCACTGGGTTATCAACACCCTGAACATGAGGAGGCCACCCCAATCGAAGAGACCCTGGAAGTTTTAGGGGATCTGAAAAAAGCAGGAAAAATCCGCCATATCGGTGTCTCCAATGAGACCCCTTGGGGGCTCATGCGCTACCTGCAGATTGCCAAGCAACACAACCTGCCTAGAGTGGTTTCCATACAGAATCCCTACAGCTTGCTGAATCGCACATTCGAGATCGGCCTGGCGGAAATCGCTCACCGAGAGCGCTGTGGTCTGTTGGCCTACTCACCGATGGCATTCGGTGTCCTCTCTGGTAAATATCTGGGTGGCAGGATGCCAGCCAACGCCCGCCTGACCCTGTTCGACCGTTTTACCCGATACACAAACCCACAAGCTGCTGCTGCAACCGAACAGTATGTTCAGCTGGCCAGAGAGCATGATTTGGATCCGGGACAGATGGCACTTGCCTATGTGACCAGCCGCCCCTTTGTGACCAGCACAATCATCGGTGCCACCACCCAACAACAGTTGGAAAAGAATCTTGCAAGTATCGACACCGTGTTGAATAAGGAGCTATTGGATGGCATTGAAAAGATCCATTTTCAGCATCCAAATCCAAGCCCTTGACCCACCGCAACAACTCACCGGATTCTAGAACGAAAGCATATGATCCAGCTTAAAAATGGGCTACAGTCATGGTCATAAGCTTGTTTTTCCAACCACTATTATTTCTCGTCAAATTGTTATGGATCTACAGGGAGAGATCCAATATCGTCCGCCAACACGAAGACACTGAAAAGTAGAGAAGATCAATCATGAATAGACCTGTAATCCGCATTGGCTCATGGTTTAAAACAGTCAACGGAGACCAATTTGAAGTTGTTGCTCACGACTTGGATGAGGGGGTTATTGAAGTCCAGTTCTATGATGGCACGGTAGAAGAGTATGATCTGGACGACCTTGAGGAACTTGAGGTGAAACCGATAGCGCCACCTGAGGATTGGGCGGGCTCCTACGATCTCAGCAAAGATGATTACGGGGTAGATCTTGATCAGCCTGCCGGTGACAATCATGCCAATCCATTCGATAACCTGGAAGATAAGGATTAGGGCCTGTTTACTCTATTCGAATTGGCCCTAGTTAAACGGACGTCTCTTTTAAGCGTGCCTTTTCTGGTTGCTGATCTGGCTAACAGCGGTTATTGCATCCCTTCTCGCACTGTACGATGGGGTCGCTCCCACGGCATAAGGTGGAAACAGTATAAAGCCACCTCTCGCCTCTTCATTACACCCACTGATTAACCGCTAATATCAACCCTATTGGTGGGGCATGGCCCCACCCTACCCAGTGTGTAAACTTGCATTCGATATCAACTAAGGCTGAGGAAGTGCGGGTGATAGTCGTCCTGCTCCGACATTTAGATATAGCTGCAGGCCGGCTCTTGTTATGGGCGGTACTTTTATTACCTTAGATATCACGCAGTTGAATAGGGAGTGCAGCTTAGGCAAAGTGGATCTAAGCAAGACTTTTGGACGTAACACTTAATAACAAAGCGGGAACAATTCGATTGAACCTGATCTGACGTCACTAAAGTTTGCCAACCCAGGGCCGTTATTAAAAGTAACAGCGGCCCTGATTCAAGTAAGATACAGGAGGTGTAAGATGAAAACAGTCTACGATATGAGTACTGGCCAGATTACTGAAACCGGTCTCGAAGAGGCGTCTGTGCATCAAAACGCACCTAACGCAGAATATGCAACCGAGCTTGAATTGGGTCTGCAGCCCGTAATCTCAGAATCGTCCACGAAGAGAGCTTTACCACCTGAGCTGGTCCTGGCAGACCTAAATGCCTTTCTCGAGAAGATGAGCTAACAGGTTAAGGCAGAGACTTCGTGACTCACAAGCCGGGCCTCAGGCCCGGCTTTTTTCTAGCTGCTGAAATTTCATTGCAGACCTCAAACTGCCACTGTAAATTGTAAAAATACCCTCGCCCTCTACGTAGGGTGGGGCCATGCCCCACCATCCAGGTTATGGAACCGCAAAAATCCAGTTACTTGGATCACTACCAGCAACATCTGCAAACCGGTTCATCCGGTGGTTATCGTTTCAGTTGGAGATGGTGCGGCAGGGCCGCACCCTACCCTCGAGTTTATTCCGCAGCTTTCGTTTTTTGCGCTTACCCCTCGTCTCAAAACGGGACACCAAAGGGTGCTCCAAAAGCCATGTTAAGACGTAGAGTGGGACCATGCCCCACCGTAAACTGTAAAAACAACCTCGCCCTCTGCGTAGGGTGGGGCCATGCCCCACCATCCAGGTTATGGAACCGCAAAAAACCCAGTTACTTGGATCACTACCAGCAACATCTGTAAACCGGTTCATCCGGTGGTTATCGTTTCAGTTGGAGATGGTGCGGCAGGGCCGCACCCTACCCTTGAATTTATTCCGGAGTTTTTTTACTGCGCCTCTGTATCGAATTACCTGAACTTTTTCAGGCTACCCCAGTTCAATCAAAACCTGTCCGCTATCTATCCTTGCAGGTATCGATTGAAGTGCATCACCAGCGCAGGGACCTCGCAGACAAATACCGTCTTCAATACGAAACAGGGCACCATGGGTTGCGCACTGAATGTAGTTATTGCTCAAATCAAGAAACTGGTCGGGTTGCCACTCAAGATTAATCCCAGTATGTGGACAATGATTGCGGTAGGCATAGACCCGGGATGCTTTACGTACCACAAGGATTTCCAGAACCTCGTTATTAAACTCAATGGTAAAACCTCGGCTCCCTGGGTCACTGAACCCATCTAAATCACAAATCACTTGCCACGATGACATGCTATTTCTCTGCTGCTTCTGGGCCAGGCCTGAAACCTCCTGAAGCTTTCACAAGTTGCCCTATAGCCCTTCTCTACCACACTTCTCTCCCGCAGCCTGAATCGCATACCTCAGCGCCTCCATCGGATCATCCCAATGATAGAGCCCGTGTATCAAACCGGCATTGAAGACATCACCAGCCCCTAGAGTATCTATTACCTTCGGCGGCTTGAAGGCTGGCAAAAACCGGGCACTGTTATTACCAGTGTGAAACCAGCCACCCTCCTCCCCCCAGGCAAGAAAACAGAGCGACCGAGTAGTAAAGGAGGCTATATAATCAAACAGCTTTTGTGCACTGTCCAAACCCTTTGCGAGTGCATAGGCTCTAGAAACCATAACCACATCGGCATAGCTCAAACACTGTTCCAAATCATCCCGTGGCTTTTCAAGTTCAATTGAAACACGAGCATCCGTTCCCAGCTCTCTTACTCGCTTTAGCATCGCCAGCGTAGCCTGAGGGTTGCGCCCTTCAAAATGGAGCCAATCAAAAGCGCTTAATTCAACTTTGGAGAAGTGACTTTCGTTATACTCAGGAAGATTTCGATAGTGAACTATGGTACGGGATCCCGTTGCCTGACTGGAAATAATGTAGGAGGTTGGGGTTACACTGCCAGTCTCTACAGAGGCCCAGCGGGTATCTATAGCGGAAGCAATCAGCGCTTCCTTAATGAACTTACTCTGCTCATCATCTGCCAGCATACCGGCCCAACTACAGCGGTGCCCAAGGCGACTCAAGACAGTGAGTGTGTTACAGGCGTTCCCGCCTCGTCGAAGCTGTTGTGCTGTGGCTCGTATCTCTTGATCTTCTTCTGGAAAAACATCTACCCGATTGACGATATCCAGGGTTGCGACACCAATTGCCAGAATATGCATCGGAGATCGTTAACGGGTAGCGGGACTATTTACGGCGGAACAGGCGGCCCAGGGAGTTACGCTTGGGATCAGAAGGATCAGTTGGATCTCTGGAGTCCATTTCAGTCATCTGTGATCCTGGGTCACTGACTGGTGTAGTGCCGGCATCCAAACCACCTGTCTTTCTGAGTAAAAGTTCCAGCTTACGTTTAAGTTGATCCACTTCCTTATCTCTATCTTCGATAGAGTCCTCCAAAGCGCGACATTGGCTTTGGGATAGTCGTAACAGATGATCCTTCTCTGACAAAGACTGCTGCATGGAGAACATCTCCTGACGGCTGGCCTGTAATGCAGCCACCTCATCCACATCGCGACTGCTGGAAGTTGAGACTTTGGATTTCGCACGCCTTACCTCTTCCCGCATATGTTCGAGATCATCTGCCGCTTGCCTGCGCACCATATCCAACTCGGAACGCAATGCATTCACTTGCTCATCAACACCAAACGATTGCACATCCTGTATCTGCTCAACGTAGGTCTCGATGACACTGCGTAACTCACCCACTTCACGGCGCATACGTGAGGCTTCAGCACTGGCCTCATCCCGCTCAGTTTCAAGATTGTCGGCCTTGATGCGCAACTCCTCCATCTGAACCAGAAGGTCGTCGGCCATACTGGAATCCGACATCTGATCACGCATACCGCTCATCTCAGAGTTGAGATGATCATTCTCGTTAGCCATGTCCGCATACTGTGAGCGCATCTCTGTCAGCTGTTTCGCATATTGATCCCGCTCTTGAGCCAGACGCTCCTTCTCATCGTTCAACGTCTCCAGATCTTCACCGAGCATCTCGATGGCGGTTTCCTGCACTTCACGCTCACGTCTCAGCACATCAGCCTGACGAGCCATTTTTTCGCTCTTTTCGCGCTTTTTCCGCTCGCTCTCCAGGGCGACTCGAAGTACATTCACCTCGCTCTCAACATCGTCTGTAAGTTGACTCTCCATCTCCATCTGCACTTCACGCAGACCTTCAACTTCCCGCTTCAGGCTGACGATCTTCTCTTCAGCCTGGGTTAATGCCTGTTGCTTTGTTTGCAGTTCATCGCTGGCCTGGGCCTGTTGCAAAGATTCGTTGGCACTCTCCAGCTCTGACTGTATGGCCGCCTGCTGCTGTCGACTATCCTGCAACTCCTTGACCAACTCCCGCTCCCGTTGTTGCATTTCGGTCACGGCTTGCTGGGTCGATTCCTTTTTCTCTGCAAGTTGCTTTTGCAGATCAGTCAGTGAGGCTTGCAGTACCTCAACCTGCTGTTCTGAGTCTTGAGCGCTCTGCAACTGCTGCTGCAGGCTCTCCTCAGTCTGTTGCTGTGTTTCCCGCTCCTCATCGTATCGCTGCTGAAGCTGCTCCATCTCACTTCGCACACTATTCAGCTGCTGCTCCAACTCCTCTCTTGAGCTAGCCAGAGCATTACGGTTGAGCTCTATCTCTGCCATTGCGGCATTGACTGACTGGGTCATCTCTTTTTCTGTTGCCAAGTCAGTTTGCAGGCTTTCGATAACGGACTCTTTATCGGACAACAGACTTTCATGGTTCTGCTTCGCCTGCTCCAGCTCTGACCTGGTCTCATTCAACTGCTGCTGTAACGCCGCCTTATCTGACGCTAAAGATTCACGGCCTGCCTCAATCTCTGCCAGCGAGAGATTAATAGAGTTGGTACTCTCTTTTTCAGCGGCTAATTCGCTTTGCAGTGCCTCAATGGCAGCGTATTGATCTGATAACTGAGATTCATGATCCTGTTTGAGCTGATCCAGCTCTGATCTGACTTCGCTTAATTGCTGTTCCTGTGTCCCTTTATCACTCTGCAACTGCTCCTGCTCAGCCAGTAACTGCTGATGAGTCTGGTTGAGTTGCTCGAGAGATTGTTTCGCTGTTTCCAGCTCGCCATAGACACGACTGCTATCTTGCTGTTTTTCATTCAGCTCGTTCTGAAGCGTATCAATACGCTCTTGCAAATCAGCCTGTAACGCTGCGAGCTGTTGCTCAGCCTGATCCTTTTGCTGGACCATCTCCTGCAACACTGATTCCCTCGACGCCAGGGTCTCTTCAATAGACTGCTTTGTCTGTTCAACATCGGTGAGTTGCAGAGTTGCGGCTTGCACAGCCTGCTCAGCTGTTTCCAAAGACTGCTTTAAGAATTGTGAAGTCTGGTGTTCCTGTTCAAGACGCGCTTCCGATTCAACCCGCCTCTCTTTCTGTTTGCGAGTTGCCTCCTGGGCCTCTTGTAATTTATCCCTCAGCCTGACCAACTCTTCATCGCTGTCAAAGTGAACCTCTTCCAGCGCATTCTCTAGCTGCTGTTCACGCTCCAGCGCATTTTCCTTTTCCAGATTCAAAGCAGCAATCTGTTGCTGTAACTCGTTGATCTCTTCTGAGGTGTTATCCTGCTGGGCCTGCAACTCTTCCAGCGTCTTATTCAGACCGGCCTCAGCCTGTTCCAATGCACTTTGACGCTCTGCCAGCTGTTCATCCAGTTGGCTCTTCTCACTCTGCAGCTGATCTTTCTCAGCATGGGCCTGTTCTAAATCAACCTGAAGTAGTTGCATGGCATCAGCATGAGCTGCTTCGGCCTCTTGAATTCTACTACGCAGCGCCTCCAGCTCACCCACCAGGCCCTGTCTCTCTTCCTCAAGACTATCGATCTGCTGCTGCAGAACAGACGCCCTTGTCTGCTCCTGCTCAAACTGATCTTTCCACTCATCCCTCTCCTGCTCCATGGCAACCTGAGCGGAGCTCATAGCAGCCAACTGCTGCTCTAAATCCTGCTTGAGCTGCTGTAACCCGGAAACCTCATCACTGGCTTGCTCTGCAGTCTGTTTGGCGTTCTCAGAGAGGGTTTCTATTTGTGCAGTAAGTTCATCTACAGTCTGTTGATTGATCGCCTGTTGCTGCTGCAGCTCTTGCTGAGCCTGCGTCAGGGCCTGCTGTGCCTCTTCGAACTGCTTCTGATAGTCTGCTTCTGCCTCAGCAGCACTCTGCTGCTGCTGGCGTAATTCATCTTCAGCTTGAGCCAGGGATTTTTCTATCTCTTCGAATTGCTGCTGATGCTGCGACTCTGACTCTGTGCTCTGCTCTTTTTGCTGCTCTAGTTCTGATTGAGCTTGAGCAAGAAACTGCTGAACTTCTTCAAGCTGTTGCTGATACTCGGACTCGGAGTCAGCGGCGCGATCCCGTTGCTGTAGTAACTCATCCTGAGCCTGAGTGAGGGCTTGCTGAATCTCTTCAAGTTGCTGCTGATACTGAGATTCCGTCTTGGCAACATGATCTTGTTGCTCTTGCAACTTACCAGTCAATCCCTCCTGCTCTTGACGAAACTGGGTTAAATCACTGTGGGCCTGCTGGTGGGACTGCTTCAGCTCATCATGGGCCTGGCTCAGGCTGTTTATAGCTTCTGAGAGCTCCTCATTACGGGCTTCTGACTCTTTTAAAGACTGAATCAGATCATCACGTTCTTTCGATAAACGCTCTAAATCGTCCGCAAGCTGCTGCTGCCGACTCTCGGTCTCCTGCTGCGCTTTCTGTAGCTCATCCCGCTCCCGGGTAATCGCGGCCAAACCATCTTCAGCCTGCTGGTGATAGCTCTCAGCCTCACCCTTGAAAGCAGCTATTTCAGCCAGTAGCTGCTCACTTTTATCTCTCTCTTCCTGGCTGCTTTCCTGAGCATTCTCAAGTTCGAACTGTAACTCTGTTATCTGCTCTTTGAGACGTCCCTCACTCTCTTCATGGCGGCCATGAATCTGCTCCAGCTGCTTGTGCAGCTCATCGCTATGCACTCTGACATCATTGGCATGCTGTTTTGCACTGTCCATCTCCTGCTGGCTCGTCTCCAGACGAGACTCCAGTTCCTTGATGCGCTGCTGCAGTGCCTGCTGATCAGCCTCACTGCCCTCTTGCTCGGCCAATCTGGATTCCGCTTTCTCCAAGCTGTCACGAAGCTGCTCCACATCCTGCTGCAGCCCTGCTGCTGAGTGAGCCTCTTCTTCGCCGCTTTGGATCCGGCTTTTTGCAGCAGTAAGCGCTTGGCGTAACAGTTTTATTTCAGTTTGTCTCTGCTCCAGTTCCTGCTGAAAATGTTTACGGGTCTCATCGAGCTCCTTCTTCATGCGATTCAATGCGGCGATATGTTCCTCAGCAGACTCGGCAGCGTTTGCACCATCATCTGAATCACGATTGAAATCTATGACATTGTTGACCAGAAGCTCGCTCTCATGAGCCTTCAGGCCGACCTCTTCTGCCAGCTCAGTCCAGTTGGCAGCGACAACGAACACCTCTGCGCCGCGCTCAGTAAGGAGATAGGCCGCAGTAGCTGACTGACCAACTTCCTCACCATATACGACGTACGGACGATCCAGGGTAAGACTCGATGCCTGAAAGCGAAGTGAGAAAAAAGGTAGATTGATTGCCCCGGGAAGGTGCCCCTCTTCATACTCTTCAGGGGCACGAACATCCAGCCAAAGGGCTCCATTTACGACATAATCGGCCGCTTCGCTGTAGTCCAGTGCTCGTGAGAGAGGCTGTTTGACCAGCTCGATGAAATCCTGCTTATTCAGTCGCACCAAGATCCCGTCAGTATCCATCACCACAGAACTGCCCCGGGGCTTGTCTGAAATCAGCGCCTCTTCACCAAAGCCCTTGCCTGCCTTAAGTCTGGCCAACTCCACTGGAGCATGGCTCTTCTCTGGCTGCCGGGAGACTACACACTCCCCTCGACTGATCAGATAGAAATAATCCCCATCATCACCTTGATTGATGATGACATCGCCGGCACTGACATGAACCTCTTCCATACGCATCATTACACGCTGGAGATTTGCAGGAGGAATTTGTTGAAAAACAGGGGATTGCAGCAATAGACTCATCCAGTCGCCACTGCTTGGCTGATCGATGCTATTCACTTCATAGCTGGCACTATGGCTACGTGCCAGCATATCACTCAGCATACGGCTGTCGATCCGGACATAGTTTACCGCTGTCCTGGCCTGGGCAGAGTGTTTGCGAGGCAGCTGATGAGCCAGAGCAAAACGCGCTGTTGGCGTACCGCTGCTGATTAAATCCATCTCTTTCTGCCCGGACAATAGCGCTACAGTACCTGACAGGAGGTATACATTCTGGTGATCTGTATCACCTTCACGGAATAGATAATCACCCTTCTTAGCCTTTTCCACCACAATTTGGCTAAGTAGATGACCTAGCTGTTCCTCTGAAAGTGTATTCAGTGGTACCAGGTTTTTTAGAAGAACATCGTCGCTTTTACTATTAGGCACGGCCATTCTTTTTGCGCTCAGGAATTTTGATCCTAGTTCATGAGGGGTTGCTTCGCTCCTCTATGTAACGGCACTCTGAATAAAAAGCTGAATGGGAATCTACCTCCTCCATTCATAAAAATTGAACACGTTTGCATTTTTACCCAGAGCCGGGAAACCATAGCTATCCTGCTGGTTTATTGCAACGATACATATCAAAGGGTAAGTATAAAACCTTATGAAATCATTAAAAGGTGTTATTGCGGCCGGACATACTGAAACAGCAGAGGCCGCAACAGAGATATTAAGGGCTGGAGGCAATGCATTTGATGCCGCTATCGCAGCGATGTTGACGGCTTGCGTTGCAGAACCAGTACTGGCTTCCCTTGGAGGAGGAGGATTTCTCACCGCCTGTGCAAAAGACCAGTCTCCGCAACTATTTGATTTTTTTACCCATACGCCCAAACAGAAGAGACCCGCAGAGGATCTGGATTTCTATCCAATCGAAGCCGATTTCGGCACTGCCAGCCAAACCTTTCATATCGGCCTGGGATCGGTCGCTACCCCAGGTTTCATTCGTGGCCTGTTTTCAATCCACAAACACCACTGCCAACTCCCTTTATCAGAGCTTTTCAAGCCAGCCATAGAACGGGCAAAAAATGGGGTAGCTATCAACCAATTCCAGGATCTGATAGCAACTATCGTAGCCCCCATTCTTCGTGCCACGCCAGGATCCATGGCGTTAAATAGTTCTCCCGCTGATCAAACACGCCTGATATCCGAAGGGGAGTGCCACAAACAACCTCAACTTGCCGACTTCCTTGACGCACTGCAACATGAAGGAGAGAGACTCTTTTACAATGGAGAGGCGGGCCAGAGCCTGATCAAAGCGTGCCAACATCAGGGTGGACATCTACGCCAAGAAGATCTTTCTGATTATCAGGTAGTGGTGCGAAAACCATTACATTACACCTATCGGGATGCGCAACTTTATACAAATCCACTACCTTCAGTCGGCGGTACGCTGATCGCTTTCGCATTGGGATTGATCGCAAACCATACAAAACAGACAGCATCCATGAGCCAAGGATCAGCACTACGCCTGCTTGCCAGAACCATGCAATTTACACAGCAGGTGCGTCAGGAAAATAGACTGACTATGGCTCAAATTCTTAATCCGGATATAGCCGAGGCATATCAGCGCAAAATGATAGAAGGTGGTCTCTCCACGCGGGGGACGACCCAGATCAGCATTGCTGACGCCGAAGGCAACCTGGCCAGCATGACCCTTTCCAATGGTGAAGGGTGTGGATATATCATCCCCAATACCGGCATCATGATGAACAATATGCTGGGAGAGGAAGATCTCAATCCAGGAGGATTTCATCAATGGCCCGAGGACAGACGCCTCGCCTCAATGATGTCACCAACTCTGATCATGTCCAAAAATGGCGATGCCCTGGTAACCGGATCAGGTGGCTCCAACCGAATTCGCAGCGCAGTTTTACAGGTAATCCTCAACCAACTTGACCACCGTATGGCCCTTGCAGAGGCCGTTTCCAATCCCCGTATTCATTTTGAAAACGACTTGTTGAGCATTGAACCGGGATTCGACAAAGCACTATGTCATGACCTATTGGATGAATTTCAACATCAACAACATTGGAAACAGAAAAACCTCTTTTTTGGTGGTGCACATAGCGTTATGTTGGATCACAAGGGTAATTTGATTGGCGCTGGAGATGAACGACGTGGTGGCGTCAGTCGCATGGTTTACCAGTATTAACCCGGCGACTAAGTATGTCGTCTTCAGGGTTTCACACATAACAGCTCACCAGCAATCCTGAATAACCTCAACAACCCGGTATTCTTACTGCCCCAACATGTCACGCTTCAACGATTTGGTGACGGGCTCACTGCCAATCCATATCTTCAGTAGTCCCTGAAAAAAGTCATCCCCTGGGATAGTTGCCTTCTCATCGCCCTTTATTCTGACTCTTGTTCCCCGACCAGGAAAAAAGTCCAACTCTACCAAATCACCTTTATATAAGGTCTCAAACAGACTGTTAAAATGCTCAAGCCGCTCTCCCAGCTGATTCATCTCCTGTTGTGAATGGTTAGCTTTAAAGCCATCGCTCCACCCTTGAATGAGTTTTTCACGCTCAACTTCAGAATAGAGCATTCTCATCTCCACTCTTGCCGAGCCACTGTTTTTTACTATTACTGACGACTGATCACTCTTCTGTTCTAAATAGAGCGCTGCAATATAGATATCAAAGAAAAACTTCTCCCTGACACCTGCCCCATTCAGCACGAGTTGAACACTATCCCCCTCTCGTTGAATCGATTCAGGCAGGGAAATACCGGCAACCTCTTTTGCAAAACCTTGAGACAAGTTAATCAACAGCAAAAAGCTCAATACAATTCGTTTCATACAATCCTCCAAAAAAACTCAACTGTTTATAAAAATGGCCGATAGGGTGCTAACTCCATAACAGGAAAAAGCAAAACAGCCAGCCTATGGTCAGCTAAAACCCTGTATCTGCAAATCAGTTGTGCTTTCGCAGCAGATACAAAAACTATCAAATAGACGATATACACGAGCCATTTCTGCTTACAAAAGAAGACTATTGAACAGTTAATGACATACGTCATATACCGAACATGCAGAATAGAGTAGTAATCTCACACCTAAAATATGCAACGCAAACCCAAGCCAAACAACTACGCTTTATACATGCTTTACAGGAAGGAGAAATATACTTTTATGTAAAAAGCCAGTATAAAACTGCCGATTCATGTTTAACTATCGAAAAACTGTGTTATTTTTAACACACACCCCTGTCACTTTTCAGAAGGAGCAAACCCTATGGTTGCAAAGAAAGCCGCGAAAAAAACTGCGAAAAAAACCGCTAAGAAGAAAGTTACTGCTAAAAAAGTAGCAGCAGCACCACGCCTGAAGGCGATCCAAGACAAGCAGACTAAAACACAAATTCTTAGTGCAATCTCTGAAGAAACTGATCTTTCCCGGAAAGACGTTGCCGCAGTTTTCGCCTCATTGAACTCTCTTGTTACCCGCCATATGCAGCGCAGAGGCTCAGGCGAATTCACCATCCCCGATACTGGAATCAAGGTTCGTCGCGTTGTGAAGCCAAGAACCAAAGCCCGCATGGGACGCAATCCTGCAACTGGTGAAACCATCAAAATCGCTGCTAAGCCAGCAAAAACAGTTGTAAAACTCACTGCACTTAAAGCATTGAAAGATAAGATCGGTTAGCACCATATGCTGCCGTTGCAACTCTGTAACGGCAGTATTCACTACCTTAAATTTCCAACTCTTCCCGCCGACCAGAGATATTAATCAAAGACTGCTCCCTTACTTTCATATCGGGAACAGACCTAATCCGGTAGAGAAATCTCCAACTCATCACCCTGCTGCGATAGCTTGAGATGCTTTAAAAAACTCATACCAAGCAGAACTTCCCGTTCAGGCATGTTGGGCAATATTGATGCCTTCACATTTCGCATTGTGATCGGACCCAACTGCAAACTATCGATCTTGGTCAGCCAACTTCGAACCACACCATTCGCTGTACGACTTTGACTTGGTGCACCAGGACGAAGACCTGCCTCTTCAGCCAGTTTTGACGACACCGCTACCAAAGTGGCGCCTGTATCGAGCAGATAGATGACATCGACACCGTTGATCTTTCCGGGGGCTACATAGTGCCCGGCCCGGTTGCGCTTAAGCACGACAGTTGATGAATCTTCAAGACCAGAGGTGACCATCAGTTGTCGATTGGGGTTGTTCTGATGCTCGATCCATTGGGAAAATAGCACAGTAAGCAGCACCAGTAGCGACACCCATGCTGCAACAATCATCCATCGACCAAATTTCTGCTGATCACTCATAAATTTAAAGCTCTGGGTGGGAATATCTATCTTTGGCCTACAGGTTGATAGCAAGAGCAGACTCTGACTGTTTCAAACCAAACTGCCTATTACCACTATTCATTGAATTCCACAGACGCTGGAAATAAGCCAGATAGAGGATGATTGAGTTACTTCAACTGCTTTAAATAGTGTAGCGGGCTGAAATGACAAAGAGATCCAGCCCGCTGTTTATTCCAGCTAATCTCTACTGACGGTACCTTCTATTGGGTGCCTTTGAACGCATTTGGTTCATGAAATATTGGCGATAGAAGGCCAGCGCACTGTTACCATTGGCTGCCACATCAAACACCTTCCAACCCGATTCACTGCGATAGAATCGAAAATCGATATTTGCTGGATACCCTCCTGCCTGCAGAATACCCACACGTACTTTCACTTCATTAGGACCTGCAGGTCTTGGGCGATAGAAACGGACATCCTGATTGCTGTAGCTGCCCAGCCTTTTTGCCAGAGTACTCAGCAGCATCTCTTTAACCTTAAATCCAAGCTCGGCTTTCTGCTGATCATTCATATGCCGCTTCATCGGCCCTGCTGCCCAATCTGCCATATAGTCAAAATCGAAGTATGGCGCTATCTCAGATTGCAGAAATGCAGCAACCATTTGAGGGTCACGCTGGTCTGATTTACGAAGAAATTTAAGCAGCTTGGTTATCCCCTCGCGTAAAACCACGCCGGGCCCAGCCTCTTGTTGCACTGGCTTCATGGCGCCAGGGTAGGGCTGTCCATAGCCGTAGTTTGGTACTGCATATGCACTGCCTGATAGCAACAGCGTCAATGCAGCAAAACTAGTCAAGGTTCTATTCATATAATCCTCCGGTGGTAGTGTGAGATCATCTATGTGATCTTTAGGCAGGTTGCCTAGCCAAATTGTCAAAATCAAGCTTTTTTAAGTCGATCCCATGGATCGGAAACTAGCGGTTAATCCGTGACTCTGTATGAACTATAGGTTCCCTTGATAGCCTTCCAGCTCAAGCAACAGACCCAGCGAATGAACCTGAATAGTATCTATAAAAACTATCAGGTTGTTATTTTTTTATAGATATCAGCTACTTTGAGAGGCAATCTTTCCACCTCATCAATCACTGTATAGTTTGCCGCACCATACATATGTGGTAGATAATCCTGCCCCTGTTCATCAATCGTGATACAGAAGGCGTGTATCCCCTGCCGTCGAGCTTCGAGCAGCGACTGCCGGGTGTCCTCAATACCATATTGGCTTCGATAGTCGTCGTGGTAGTCATCCGGTTTACCATCAGACAGGGTGATTAGCAGCTTGGTTCTCGCCTCGATTTCTGACAAACGGTAGCTAAGATGCCTAATTGCAGCACCCATTCGCGTGTAATCTCCTGCTTTAATACCACTAATTCTGGCCTTAACTTCATCATCATAAGATTGATCGAAGGTTTTAACTGGAAATACTTCACACCGTTTGCGACTCATCCCGGTAAAGCCGTAGATCGCATAACGGTCACCCAATGTTTCCAATGATTCAGCCAATAAAACCAAAGCCTCACGTTCCGCCTGATTCACCCAACCCTGGGTAGAACCGGACATATCAACCATAAACATAACCGCGATATTGCGCTCCTGACGATGCATACGAGTGAAGAGCCTGTCGCTCATCTCCAATCCCATATGTCGGTCAGCCCAGGTCTCCACGAAAGCATCGATATCAACGCCATCACCATAGACTTGCCGCTTCAGCAGATGATCCTCATCCCTCATCGCCTCAAATGCTTTACGAAGACTACTTAACAGACGCTGGTACTTTCGCCTGACCTGATCGACAAAACCATCATATTTTTCTTCGACTGGCATCTCTCTGACAACACACCAGGATTTACGGTAATGTTTTCTACGATAATCCCATTCGTTATAGAGAAAAGCGCCATCCTCATGGTAGGTACCGCTCCACACATCCTCTGCACTTAACCGCTTTTCCCCCAAGTCTCGATAGTCATACTCACCTGCACCAGCGGGCACCAGATAGTCATTAGGGATATCTCCCAAGTCCTGAATAATCGAGGAGATGACCCCTTTGACATCTTCAGGAACAGGCATTGATTTACCGTTCATCAACAGCTCGATATGAATCTCTTCATCCAGCTTTTGACTCTCCTCCTTATTTATGGAAAATCTCGGCCGGGTCTCAGGCTGATCATCCTGATGCTGCTTCATCTCATCAGCAATTGCCTTCAGTGACACCCTGAACTGTGCCTTTTCACGCTTCAACCGCTTGATTAAAGCTGCCTGTAGCAGTTGAGGTTTTAAAACCCCATGAAAGAGACTCGCTTTTGGAATTGATTTTCCAAGACACTTTACAGCCAATCTCAGGGTGTCATCGGCGCAGGACTCTTTTTCGCGAAGTGGTGCTGTAAATTCTTGCCACTCCATTGAGGGAGATTCACTCTCGAGCAAGGTTTGCAAACGACTTAAATCACGATATAAACCGGGGAGCTCTCTCGATAGACAGGCGTTCAAGCGCTCCACTTCGAGTCGATGAAAACAGCGCAGCAAACTATCTGATGCCGGATGGTTGATCAACTCATCAAGCAGATCATTCTGAATAGTTCCAAATCTTGTTTGTGCCCAATGAAAAGCAACTGCCGCCTTATAGAGGAGAAAATTATCTCTTTTGGTCGGCAGGTGTGCCATAACTGCAGGAAGGTAGATCACCTCTCCATCTGTGAAGAGTTGATCATTGAGTTCAAGTTTTAACTTTCGACCACTAAGACCATGCACAAAAGGCAAGAGTATAGCGACCTCCTCTTCAAACAGTGCAGCTGAAGCTCGCTCTCGTCCCTGTTGCACAAAAAGATCCATTTGCTGAATGACTTTTAAGGCAGAATGCAGACCAGAACGATCATAGATATCCATCGCTCTCAACACCCATGCCTCAATCATGACCTCGTCCATTAGTTCCAAGGCACGCTGTCCCTGGTCAGCGAATTGGTAGGCGATCTCGATATTTGTGCTGACGATACGCCTGGTCCAGTCGAGAATAAATGTCTGTTGCACTGATTCCAGCTCAACCAGTTTCATAGCGATTTTTTCTGTATTGCGAAAACTGAATTCAACCTCGAAATAGTCATCGAGAAGAGCGACAATCTTTTCAAATGAGAGCTTGCTCTTCATCTCAAAACAGAGACGCACTCAGTTCATTTACCGCCGCCAGCATATCGGGGTCATCGGTCAATGCCTGAGCAATACAGGTACGGCAGGCAATCACTGGCGCCACACCACTTGCTATCAATTTTGCTGCATGTACCAGTAGGCGGGTCGATGCGCCTTCATCCAGTCCACTCCCTTTGAGGTTTCGAGTCATATGCGCAAACTTCACTAATCTGGCTGCGATATCTGCGTCAATACCAGACTCCTTTACAACTATTTTTTGCTCCAAAGTGACTTCCGGATAGTCAAATTCAAGCGCGACAAATCGTTGTCTTGTACTCTGTTTCAAATCCTTCAACACACTCTGGTATCCAGGATTGAATGAGATGGCGAGACAAAACTCCGCTGGTGCTTCCAACAATTCACCGACCTTCTCCATTGGCAGTACACGCCTGTCATCAGCAAGAGGATGTATCACAACCGTAGTATCTTTTCTTGCCTCCACCACCTCATCGAGATAACAGATACCCCCGGATCGAACAGCCACAGCCAGTGGTCCATCCACCCAGACGGTCTCACTCTCTTTAACTAAAAAACGTCCCACCAGATCGGACGCTGTCAGATCGTCATGACAGGAAACTGTAATTAATGGCCGTTTCAGCCGCCATGCCATATGCTCCATAAAACGTGTTTTACCGCAACCGGTTGGCCCTTTCAGCAACACCGGTAAATTGTTTTTATATGCGGCATCAAACACCTCTATCTCATCATTGACCGGCTCATAATAGGGTTCATGCTGAAAAATATGAGCTTCTGGCTTAAGAATTCTTGCCTTCAAAATTACCCTCTCAAAACTTTGTGCCACTGCAAATATCAGCTGACGTTAGTTATCTATTTACCGAGTACAGGATTTACAGGCCGTACAGTTCAGGCCTAAAAATCAGATCATCCCGGATGATTTTTTATGCCGATGAGCTTGTAGGCAAATCGATCGACCAAACACAAACTGTCCGATTTTTAGTTTTCAAAGCCTTATGATTAACCGCGCAGTGACCACAACGCAACCCAAAAAAACCTCGACACCATAAGGGTTAAATGCCATTAAAATCCTAAAAAACGTTAATTTATAGGCAAATTTTACCTGCGTATCGACTCAGATCCCTAAACTACATAGTAATTCACTACATTAAGCAGTTATTCCGTTTATACTCTCAACATAACCCATGGCAGCAGGCCTCAAGCTATTAAAAGAGACGTGATAGTATCTAGCCTTGGCCGTTGAGTTACTAAAATAGTAGTAGCTTGAGAGAGTGCTGTTTCAGGGAAGGGATTAGTAACTCCTCTCATAGAATTGCGAAAATAGAGACGCATGCACAGCAGAGGCCGACAATACGGTAGCCGCGAAATCATCAGAAGCAATGTACCAGGGAACGTTAATGCCAGGACAACTCCGGATCCTAATAATAGAGGGATCGGAAAATATATATGGGCTAGTATGCCAAACGCTTCGCCGTAAAGACCTCAATGTTTTGACCAGACGCATCGATGATCGTGATGCACTGCTCAGTGCATTGGATCAGAGTGCGTGGGATCTCATTCTTTCCAATACCGACAGCTCCGGCTTAAATCCCACTGACGCACTCAAACTGCTGAGAGACCGTCAGCTCGATATTCCCTTCATACTTGTCTCCGACAGCATTGGCGAAGAAAAGGTGGTTTCACTGCTCAAGGCCGGTGCCAGTGACTACATCAATCTAAATAATCTATCCCGACTTCTCCCTGCCGTTGATCGGGAGCTGAAAGAGGCTGCGGTACGCAGGGAGGCGAAAAAAACCAAACTGGCGCTACGACGCAGCGAAAATCGCTACCGTCAATTGGTAGACCACTCCCCGACTCCAATTTTGCTTCTACAAAACGACAAAATTGTGTTTCTCAATGAAGCAGCAATGCAGACCTTGGCAGTCTCCCTGAAAAGACCGCTGATCAACAAACCGGCAAATGACCTGTTTGCCAACAGCTCATCAAGCCTTCTTGACACTCCTGCTCTGAAGTCGCCATCGGAACAGAGCGACAGACCTCTTCAGACCCTGTTTAGACGAGCAGATGGCGATGCCATTCAAGTCGAGGTATTTGTTAGCCTGGTCGATCATGAAGGCGCACCCGCAACTCAACTGGTATTTACCGATATCACCAATCGAAAGGAATCAGATGCCAAACTGAAGCAGGCGGCACAAATCATTGAGCATACGATGGAAGGTGTGCTGATAACTGATGATCACGGAAAAATAGAATCGGTCAATCCCGCATTCTCCGAAATCACCGGTTATTCAAAATCTGAGATTATGCAGAAGCATCCGCAACTATTAATCTCGGATAAACATAGCGCGGAATTTTTAAGTGAACTATGGGAGCATGTGAACGATACCGGATCCTGGCGCGGCGAGCTTTGGAATCAACGTAAAAATGGCGAAGTCTATCCAGTCTGGATGACCATCAGCTGTGTGCGCGATGAACAGGGGGAAGCGCAACACTACCTCATGGTCTTCTCCGATATCACCAGCCTGAAACAGACTCAGAGTCAGCTGGAGCATCTGGCTCACCATGACTCATTGACCAACCTTCCGAATCGACTGCTTTTCGAAGACAGACTGGAACACGCACTGGCCCAGGCGAAACGTCAGAAGAGACAGCTCGCTGTACTGTTTCTCGATCTCGATAGATTCAAGAACATCAATGACAGTCTTGGACACGCTATGGGCGACGAACTGCTCAAAGAGGTTGCTAAGCGACTGCAAAATATCCTACGGGACGACGATACAGCAGCTCGGTTGGGTGGTGATGAATTCACGGTACTGGTCGAGAATATCGATGACCCCAGCCAAGCGGCAGTGGTCGCCTCTAAGATTCAGGATGAATTTAAACATCCATTCAAAATTGCCAATCGCGAGCTGCATGTAACTTCCAGCATTGGAATCAGTATCTTCCCTGAAGATGGCAAGGATGTGGCCAATCTGACCAAGAATGCAGATGCAGCCATGTACCAGGCCAAGGAACAGGGCCGCAACAATTATCGCTACTACACCTCTGAACTGACCCGCAGTGCCTTTGAGAGACTACTGCTGGAGACCGAACTGCGTAGCGCCCTCAAAGATGATCAGTTACTCCTCTACTATCAACCGCAGATATCCTTGAAGAATGGCGAAATGACAGGCGCAGAAGCCCTGCTGCGCTGGCACCACCCACGCTTGGGCATAATTCCTCCTGCACGTTTTATCCCCCTTGCCGAGGAATCAGGGCTGATTCACGAAATCGGTAACTGGGTTCTGAGTGAGGCCTGCGAGCAGACCAGATACTTATATAAACAGGGGCTGTTCCAGGGTCGAATGGCAGTCAACCTGTCGGTACGCCAGATTATGCAGACCGACCTGATCCTGCGCTTCGAACAGATCATCGCCGAATCAGGCTGTCCCCCGAACATGCTTCAACTAGAAGTGACCGAGGGTATCTTTATGGGACAGATGAAACACTCCGTTCCTGTGCTCGATGTATTCAAAAAACTGGGGGTCTCGATCGCCATAGATGACTTCGGCACCGGTTACTCCTCACTCTCCTATCTGAAGCAGTTACCGATAGACAAGCTCAAGATAGACCGCTCGTTCATACGTGACATGCCACACGACAGTGATGCCGTGGCGATCACACAGGCGATTGTCTCACTCGGCAAAAACCTCGGCTTGAGGATTACCGCCGAGGGCATTGAGACCATGGCTCAGCAATCACTGCTGCAAAAAATGGGATGCCAGGAGGGCCAGGGCTATCTCTATAGCCCCCCAGTACCTGCCGAAGTGTTCGAACAGATGCTGATGGAAGGTAGGAGAACATTCCACCACCACTTCTCAAATTACGGCAGTTAAGCTGCTCAAAACCTTAGCCAATAACCAACCAAAACAGTTCAGTACTTGGATGCCAAAACTCGCTCACCAGAGCTAATCCCCTAGTTTTAAAGGCTATTCCGGGCTCTATTCCATTAGAAAAGACTTATACTCCATAACCCCATTCTATTAACTCATTCGAAAATTCGATGGAATATGCCCTGCTGGGATATAGAAGCAGTAGAAGAAGACGCGTATGGTATCCGATCCAGAATCTTGGTCGCTTGCGCGCGTCGCATGATCTTGAATAACAAGCTGGCTAATCGGATAAGGCGGGTCAGCAGTTAACCATTTTTCATAAAGCCATTCCGCAACGGAGGACAATCCATGACGGAAGTAATCGCAACCAATGAGACTATTCTCGTGGTCGGTGGCGGCATCAGCGGCATGACAGCTGCTATTGAAGCTGCCGAAACGGGGAAACAAGTCGTCCTGGTTGAAAAGCGCCCCTATGTCGGTGGTCGCGTCACTCAACTGTACAAGTACTTCCCCAAACTCTGCTTCCCCACCTGCGGGTTGGAGATCAATCAGCGTCGGGCGAAGATGAACCCCAACCTTACCATCCTCACGATGGCCGAGGTGACAGACCTCAAGGGAGAGGCGGGGAACTACACTGCCACAGTCAAGATCAGTCCACGTTATGTGAATGACAACTGTACCGCTTGCGGTGACTGCGCCAAGGTTGTTGAGAACGAGTTTGATAACGAATTCGACTACAACATGGGCAAACGCAAAGGTGCCTACCTGCCACACCGTATGGCTCACCCTCAGCGTTATGTGCTTGATCCGGCCATTATCGGAACCGATGAAGCGCAAAAAGCCAAGGATGCCTGCAAGGTCGGTGCAATCGATCTGGAGATGCAGGAAGAGAGCATCGAATTCAGCGCAGGCGCAGTTGTCTGGGCAACAGGCTGGAGACCTTACGATGCTAACAAAATCCAGCCCTACGGCTATGACCGCATCGCCAACGTGATCACCAGCGTCGAATTCGAGCGCATGTCGGATCCCAACGGCCCGACTGGTGGCAAGATCACCCGTCCTTCAGACGGTAAAGAGGTTAAATCGGTGGCATTCATCCAGTGCGCCGGCTCTCGTGACAAGAATCACCTGCTGCACTGCTCCCGCATCTGCTGCATGGCCTCACTGAAGCAGGCCACCTATCCAGCGGATGACGTAGATATCTCTATCTACTATATAGACATTCGCGCCATCGACCGCTTTGAAGACTTCTATCAGAAGGTCAAGGCACAAGATAACGTCAAGTTCATCAAGTCGAAGGTTGCCTCCATTGTCGAGAACAAAGAGAACGGCAATCCGACCCTGCATGGCGTCGATACCGAAGGTTACAACCGTTACGCTGACGAACATGACCTGGTGGTCCTGGCAGTGGGTATGGAGCCCAGTGTCGACAAGGCCAGCTTCCCGGTCGATATCACCATCAACGAAGAGGGCTTCATTGAGCCCGCACCTGAAAACGGTGGTGTCTTCGCTGCTGGTTGCTCTTCCGATGCATTGGATGTCAACCGCGCCGTTCAACACGCCACTGGTGCCGCACTACGTGCTATCCAGGTGGTCAACCGCGTAGCAGCGACGGAGGGTTAAGAGAGTGGCTGACGAAAAGAAATTTGCTGGATATGTCTGCACCGGTTGTGGTCTGGGCGAACGCCTGGATGCCGGTCAACTCGAAACCACCGCTACCCGCGACGGCAAGATGCAGAGCTGCAAGCAACACGAAATGCTGTGTAATGCTGAAGGCGTACAGATGATCAAAGACGACATCGCCAACGACGGTGTCACCCATGTCATGATCGCCGCCTGCTCCCGCCGCGCAAAAGTTGAAGCATTCAACTTTACCGATGTCGCACTGACCCGCGCCAATCTGCGTGAAGGTGTCATCTGGGTGCGCCCTGAGACTGATGAGAACACTGAGACCACCCAGGAGATGGCGGACGACTACATCCGCATGGCCTGCGCTGAACTCAAGTCGATGACCAAGCCCTCCGCCTCCGGAGAGCAGTCCATCAACAAAAATATCATGGTAGTTGGCGGTGGTATTACCGGCATGACGGCGGCAATCGAAGCTGCTGCTGCTGGTTACCCGGTTCATCTTGTAGAGAAGAGCGGTCAACTGGGCGGTGCCCTTGGCAGTTACTACAAGGTTATCCCCACCCGTTCACCTTATGCTGCTCCTGCCGAAAACCCAGTGCCCGGAATGATCCAGGCCATCGAAGCTGATGACAAGATCACCGTTCACCTGAACTGCACTGTCGCCAAAACCGATGGCGCACCAGGCCGCTTCAATGCCGAGATCGCTACCGAGTCCGGTAGCAGCGAGACCATCTCCATCGGCGCTATCGTTCAGGCTTCCGGCTGGAAACCTTTCGACGCCAGCAAGCTGACCGAGTTTGCCTACAGCCAGAGCCCTGATGTGGTTACCAACCACGAACTGGAAGCCCTGGCGGTTGCCGCCAACGGCGGGCCGATCAAACGCCCTTCCGACGGCAAAGAGATTAAATCAGTCTGCTTTATCCAGAACGCCGGTCAGTGTTCTGATAAAGAGGGTCACCTGAGCTACTTCTCTGGCGTTACAGATCTGGTCTCCATCAAGCAGGCGATGTACTTTAAAGAGCTGAACAGCGATTGTGATACCACCATCCTGTTCAACAACCTGCGTACTCCTGGTGCAGGTGGCGAAGACTTCTACCGCGCTGGTCAGCAGGCGATGGTCACCTTCTCCAAGGGTATCGCTTCAGAGGTTGTCGCAGGTGACAGCCTGACCGTCAAGTTCGAGGACAAGATCCTCAACGAAGAGACAGAGATGGCTTGCGACCTGGTGGTTCTGGCCACAGGCATGGAACCCAACTCCGGCCCCGATCCCTACGCTCAGTTGATGGTAGACGAAGCCGAGGATGAGGAAGAGAAGGCAAAGGCCCAGGCAATCCTGGAAAACGCACCGCCATCGATCCTCAACCTGCAGTATCGTCAAGGCACCGACCTGCCGCATCTGAAGAATGGGTTCAACGACTCGCACTTCATCTGCTTCCCTTACGAGACCCGCCGTACCGGCATCTATGCCGCAGGCCCTGTACGTCGTCCTATGGACGCCCAACAGGCTCGTGACGATGCAACCGGCGCTGCACTGAAAGCCATTCAGGCCGCAGAGAATTCCGGCCTGGGACGTGCAGCGCACCCCCGCTCCGGCGACCTCTCATTCCCAAGCTTCCGTAAGGAAGGGTGCACGCAGTGTAAGCGCTGTACCGTGGAATGCCCCTTCGGCGCCATCAACGAGGACGAACAAGGCTATCCGATGTACAACGAATCCCGTTGTCGTCGTTGCGGTACCTGTATGGGTGCCTGCCCAGTACGTGTCATCTCGTTTGAGAACTACTCGGTTGAGACCGTCAACCAGCAGATCAAGAATGTGGAGATCCCTGAAGAGTGGGACGAGAAACCACGCATTCTGGTTCTGGCCTGTGAGAACGACGCCTACCCGGCACTTGATCAGGCGGCCCAGGCGGGCGTTGAGATCAATCCATGGGCTCGTGTCATACCGGTTCGCTGTCTTGGTTCTGTGAGCCTCTCCTGGGTAACCGATGCACTGAACAACGGTTATGACGGTATCGTCATGATGGGTTGTCGTCGTGACGACGACTATCAGTGTCACTTTGTACGTGGTTCAGCCATGGCGGCAGAGCGTATGAGCAAAGTGGGTGACACCCTCGATACCCTGAACCTGGAACCAGAGCGTGTGATCCTGCACGAGGTTGCCATCACCGATGTTGAGCGCGCACCTAAGCTCATCAACGACATGGCAGAAACCGTGGAGAAGATCGGCCTGAGTCCGTTCAAGTTCTAAAGGATGGCAATCAGGGCCTGCGATGCAGGCCCTTCGCTGAACGCACGGCCTGAACAACTTTACTTTTTGTAGGGTGGACTTGGCCAACCACCCTGGACACCCTACAAAGGGGAGTAAAAATGAGTGATTTAAACACCGCAATGATTGAAAAATACCGCAGCAGCTTCCTCAAGGAAGTTGAGGCGAATGTCGAGGAGGGCGAATGGGTCAAGATGTGCATGCAGTGTGGCGTGTGCTCCGGCTCCTGCCCCCTGGGTAAACATTGGGATCATCCACCGCAAGAGCTCTTCATGATGATTCGCGCCAACAAGCGCGAAGAGGTGCTGAGCACCGACTCCATGTGGATGTGTACCTCCTGCTACAACTGTATCGCACGCTGCCCCCGCGGCCTGCCGATCACCCACATCATGCATGGCCTGGCGGTCTACTCCAAACGCCTCGGCCTGGTCCAGAAGAAACAGCCTACCGCTGAGTTCTCACAGATCTTCTGGGACAACCTGATGAAAAAGGGCCGGGTCAACGAGCTGAAACTCGGACTCTCCATGTACTTCAAGGACGGTTTCGGACAGGGTGTTAAAAACGCCATGGCCAACCAGAAACTGGGCCAGAACATGATGAAAGCAAAACGCATGAACGCCATGGAATTCTTTGGTGGACATAGCGTGAAAGATCTCTCCGGCTTCCAGAAAATAGTGAAGAAGGCCCAAGAGATCGAAGCTGGCAATCACGAAGACGCCAAGTGAGGAAATAACCAATGGCTAAGATAGAACTCTCATTCTACCCGGGTTGCTCCTCACAGAAGGGGGCCACCTCATCCAACTATTTAGTCTCAGCACAGACCATGTGCGAAGAGCTGGACATCCAGCTCAATGAGATCCCTGACTGGAACTGCTGTGGTGCATCCATCGGTTACGGTGGCGGTGGTGAACTGCCTCGCCTGACCCTGTCGGCCCGTAACATCGCCCTGTCTGAAGAGCACAACTCCGGACAGGAGATCGTTGCCACCTGCGCCGCCTGTTGGCTCTCCACCCGTGAGGCCAAAGAGCGTCTGCATGAAGATGAGCAGATGTTCAAGGATGCCAACGCAGCCCTCTCAGAGGCCGGCCTGAAATACAAAGGCGAATCCAATGTCCGCCATATGGTGGAAGTGCTGGTCGAGGATATCGGCTTCGACACCATCAAATCCAAGGTCAAAAAGCCCCTCGAAGGCTTGAAGATCGCTGGGTATGTCGGCTGTCAGACCAACCGTCCCTTCGGCATCGCAGGTGAGTCCTTCGAAAATCCGCAGTACCTGGACAAAATCGTAGAGAGCGTCGGCGCAGAGTCGATCCCCGGCTACGAAAAGAAAGTCCAGTGTTGCGGTGGCGCCCTCGCCTTCTCTGAGCCTGAAAAGTCTCAAGAGATGATCAAAGGCATCATCGAAGCGGCCTACGACAACGGTGCAGATATGATCGTCACCCCCTGCCCACTGTGTCAGGCCAACGTGGAGATCTACCAGGACAACATCAACGAGACCTATGGCACCAAGTTCAACATGCCGGTGGTCTACTACTCAACGCTGATGAGTGTCGCCTTTGGTCGTAGTGCAGCAGATGCCGCACTGAATGGTCAGGTGATTCCCGCCAAGCAGCTTGAAGAGATTGCAAACAAATAAGTCGATCGAGACAGAGCTGATAGAGAAAAGCCCGCTGATGCGGGCTTTTTTTTAGCTGGATAAAAATAGTTTCTCGATTAGGCGTCTCTAACCCATTCTCAGCCTTCAGCCTGGCAAGTTCAGATCACTAAGCGGACTCCTGACACCGAAAGCGCCACGTTTCAGATTTCCATGAATTTTACATCAGCACCTAACGTGCGGTATGGATACTCCGTAGGATGTGGTGAGGTACGAACCGCATCATTGATGTTTGATAATCGCTGCATTCTATTATTGATGCGGTTCGTGCCTCACCACATCCTACGTCCTATATGGGAAAGCAGTGCTGTCCTATTAACTTTCAATCTTCTCAGAACAATTAAAAAGCCCCTCTCCCTTTACGGGAGAGGGGTTGGGGAGAGGGTGTACGCGAAGCGTTTCATGTGGTTGAAAGATAAAACCGCATTGATCGTTCATATTTATCTTGCTGATTGTTGAAGAAAAATAGGGTGTTCATTCCCCCCTCCCAGGCACCTCTCCCCACCTATTTATGATACTGATGATTTGTAAGTTTTTTCTAGCTGTGATCCTTTGCTACTGATGCTTTTTCATATCCCAATTCTCAATCACCAATAGAAACCAATATCAATTAATCAGTTACAACCAAGATGGTTGAAGTAAGCTGGACAGCAGTAATGGAAAAGATTTAAACATGTGTCGAAATGTTTGAATAGGTGGCAATAAGTAGAGGCATTATCTATTGATAGTGAACAATAAAGTACTTGATCCAATAGGTGTATGAATCTATGGTTCTTTTACTGTACCGACGCACAATCATATAGTCGGTAATAGATTTAAGAAAGGGTGATGAATTAGACATGTCCACGATTCCCTTCGTAGCAATTGAAATAAACAGAATACGCTAAGAAATCAGTAACTCAAGGATAATTTGAGTACACTCTCCTTTTTAACTGGTCATGCAACAGTCATACGCTATAATTATTTGGAAATTCATATACATGAAAAGCATGTATATTTTATTCAACAATTAAAAAGGTCATCCTGATAATATGTATTAAAGGGTCATTGACCTTTTAATACAGCTGTTATGTTTTCTAGTGGTTTGAACTTATGCTAATCAAACGAGAAATAGATAACTATTTTTTGATCAAAGGGAAATTGCATATTCCTGATGTTCTTGGAATTAGAGCTTCTCGGGAATTGGGGGCAGGCGAGAAAATAGTTTGTGTTATTCATGATCTAAATGGAAATGAGTTTGAAGTAAATGCTAAAGTAGCCTTTGAGTTGATCAATTATAAGGGGAGAGCCGATAACCTAGAGAGTATTGGGGGAAGTATCGTCATTGATAATCCACCTGAGTCAAAGTCTTTTAAAGGTTGGACTCTTTTTGTTTCAACCGTAAATGTAGGTGAGTAGCTCATTGCTATTTTCGTATCAAGTTGTAGTCATCGTACAAACATAACAAAAAGCTGCACCTGACAAATACTACTACGCTCGTTTTTGTGTATGTCGCGAAAGAAGATAAATCAGGACAGGCATAATTTAAAGGAAGAAAACAGAATCCCCAGCTTCCATTTGTTTCTATTGGTATAAAATTATCACCACAATCGACTGACCCAGGAGGTTCAGCCGTTTATCATCTTCTAATTGAGTGATCTAGATTTGAATTTCCCGAATAAGGATCGAGAAGCATCCTACCAATGCGCTTTGATTGGCATAAATGACCCAAGCTGGGCTTGAATGATATCAGGTGGGTGATGTCTGATAAATCTGCAACGAAAACCCACTCGCACAGAACCACTTTCTTCCTCTACCTATGGCTTGTGTGAACTGCTTAATCCCTTCCCTTGTTCCTATCACTGTGTTGTAGTTTTTGCCATAGTTTTTTACGCTAT
>NZ_JBSYOO010000019.1:0-13378 GCF_058244675.1 Candidatus Thiodiazotropha sp. AKIB8
TCTTGGTGATTTTGTAGAGGCTAAGGCCATGATAAATCGTAGGGTGCGGCCCTGCCGCACCATTAGGGTGAGAATTCTCCAATAAACCCAGATAGTTTGCTCACTACCAGTAGCGTCTATACACCGATTCGTCAGGTGGTTTTGGTTTTAGTTGGGCATGGTGGGGCATGGCCGCACCCTACAGATGAATCTATTTTGGGGAGCCGGCCGGCTACTGTTTCATCCTTCTGGACGAGTCCTCGTTCCTACGCTCCAGCGTTAGAATGAATAGGGCAGCCCGTAGCCTGGATGAAGTGCAACGGAATCCGGGAGAACAGTGCATCAATCTTCCCGGATTCCGCTTCTCTCCATCCAGGCTACCTTGCTGCCCCCATCATACCGGCAAACGCCTCTGCGCTCGGTAATAAATACAAAATCAACAAAGAAGCTCAAGAGCACTACCTGTAAAATAATCTGTTATCAGAATCATTCTGCTACATGACTCAAGCCCAAGCGAAATAGACTTATAATAACCCCCATTAAAGCATGCGCAATGATGTTCACATTACGAAACTCATACTCAGAAAATATCTATGTGGCCCACTAACTTTCAAGCGCTCAACCCCCTTCTCCCTTGACTCCGGTCTATACAACAGGAGAGGGTTAGCACCAAGCATTTGATTCAATTAAATCATAAACCGCACTAACAAATAATTATCGATATTTTCTCCGTAATTTGGACAGCTTACTGAAGCTGTCGTTAAAGAATTTTTAAAGCCATGCAATTTTTCTATTACGCTTACAATCTATCAGCGCACCAAAATATAAGACACTTTATTAGTTTTCACAATCCACTCACATTACCAAAACTCCATGTAGTAAAGAGCTACTATATTTCAGCAATGTTACTCACTTTATCTAGTGAGACTAAAATATAATAATCAAGGTTGATCAAGTGTTGCATATCTAGAATAAGAATAAATACTATCTTCCCGCCTCTTCAGACATTTCTATTACGCTTTGTATGAGCTAAACATTAAAATAGATATTCATATCAATCACCTTAACTCATTAAATATTACTTGAATACTTCTACAGATAATCCTAACGTATGCGCCGGAGATATAAAAATTACATGGAGTAGCTATTTTTATGAGTATGCAAAAACTCTCTCGTCGTCGCTTCCTTCAAGCATCATTAGCAACAGGCGCTTCAGCACTTGGCGCCAATCCAGCCCACGCTGGCTTTTTCTCATCGCGATCGCGTCAAACAACCCCGGCGCTCAGCTCTCTTTTCTACTATATGCAAGTGCCTGAACTATTCAGTGCCTTGCCAACACCACCTTCACATTCAAGAAACCTTGTCATAGGCTCTGGCTTTGGAGGTTCCATCTCTGCCTTACGTTTAGCACAAGCCGGTGAACCGGTCACCATTCTTGAGCGCGGCTTTAAGTGGCCAAAGTCAGATTGGCGCGGCATTTATTCTAATGATGTCTTACCCGATGGAAGAGCATTCTGGTTTAAGAATAAAGTAAAAATGCTAACCGGATTAAATGCCTATATGGATTCTTTTGGTGGCGTCATGGATGCCACTGAATATGACAATATGACCGTATGGCGAGGATCATGCGTCGGCGGTGGTTCTGTTATTTTTACCGGCGTGATGATTCAGCCTGACCAAACCTACTTCGATGCCCTCTTCCAGGGAACAGTAAGTTATGCCGAACTGGATAACATCTACTACCCCCGTGTAAAACAGATGCTCAACCTCAACACCATGCCTGATGATATCTACCAGAGTAATCCATTCGGTCACTCAAGAGTCTGGGACAAACATGTCCGCCAGGCAGGCTACACCTCCACTCCGATCGACTCCATCTTCAACTGGTCAACTGTTCGTTCAGAACTTAACAACAGGGTCCGCAAGTCTGCCACTATCGGCATGAGTAATCATGGTAACAGCAATGGTGCAAAATTCGACCTCAATCAAAACTATCTGAGTATGGCTGAAGCAACAGGAAATGCAAAAGTCTATCCTGGACAGGAAGTACTCAGTATCGGTTGGGACGGTCAACGCTATGAAGTTGAACTCATCACCCGCAGCGTAACCGGAAAACAGCTTCAACACAGAACCATAACCTGTGATCGTCTGTTCATGGCTGCAGGCTCTATTGGAACCTCTGAACTGTTAGTAAAGGCACGTGCTCAAGGCACATTAAATAACCTTAATGAACATATTGGCGAAGGCTGGGGAACTAATGGTGACGCTATAGTAGTGCGCAGCTTCTCACCAATTGCCGGTATAACCCAAGGCACGCCAAGTGCATCCCGTATCCATGACACAAGCCATGGAATGCCAATTACTTTTGAGAATTGGTATGCCCCAGGTGTACCTGTTGATGTTGGCATTATCGGTAGTCTTGGAATGGCTTTCGATCAGACCAATCGAGGTCAATTTTCGTGGAACTCCAGATCAGAAAAAGTCGATTTGAAGTGGGCTATAGATGGTAATGCGGAAGCCCATTCCACGATGGAAACTATTAATAAAAACATTGCTTCAGCCTCAAATACAGTACCTGGCGCCTGGCCATTCATTAACAGTGTCAATGGTATGAACTGGACAGCTCACCCTTTGGGTGGCGCCGTTCTTGGTTTAGCTACAGACAGCTATGGACGGGTCAAAGGGCATCCTGGACTCTATGTAATGGATGGTGCTGGAATACCAGGCTCAACAGGATCGGTGAACCCGGCGCTCACCATATCAGCACTGGCTGAACGTAATATCGAGCAGATTATCAAAACGGGTAGTTAATATGGATGAGCAGACCACTCATTTTTAAAGCGATAAAATGAGTGGTCTTTTTAAGTCACAGACTTTAGTAGTCTATATCAGCAACCACCATGATCATCCATGAAGAAGCTCTGCACTTAATTGTCAAGATCTCTGATCATTGTATCTGCCAAAGCTCCCTAGATCATCACTGGCAGCAACAAAGGAAACCTTTATTTAATTATAAGGTGTTGAGACTAACTTCACATATCAACATTTCCGAGTTATCAAATATTGAAATACCTGGGCACCACAACTCCATTTGTTGTTAATGTGATTACTCTGTTTTTACTTTGGGTAGATCTCTAAATCATAGAAGCAAAAAAAGATATCATTAGAGATGCATGCGTAGAATATAACAAGCTAGTGCTCGAATTACTTTTCTTCAGGTGATTTTATCTTTCACACAGATCATAAAGTAATATATTTGCACAAGGACTATTTCTCACTATGGACAATTTTTTTCAATGGCTCGCAATCATTCTTGCACTCACCGGAAATGGCGAAGTTGTCAATGATACTACAGAAAATACAACCCCATCCGTAGAATCACCTCAACCACCTGTTGCTACAACGCCACCGCCAGAAGAGATACCCATAACACCCATTGCAACAACCCCACCTAAAGAAGATGAACCTCCATCATCAGATACAGAAACTCCACCCCCTATTGAAATACCATCAGGTGAAACACGATCATTTTCAATGGGATTTACTCCTTGGCCATATGCCGCATCCGATACTGCAATAACATATACATATACGCTTGTTCAAGATAGTGGTGATATTATCGCGCACCACTTAATGAGTGGCATACCCTGGGAAGAGGCATATTCAGGTCTGCAACTACCAAACAGCATCGAAGAAGATATATCATCAAAGATAAATCAGACACACTCAGGAAAAGCAATTTATTTGTCGATAGACTCGTTAAATTCCGCAAGAGATGACCTCGCATCTAACTGGGGAAAGAACGGAGAAGAACCCCGCCTGCCACCCTGGGATGAAAAAAACTTCGAAGATCCTGAAGTAGCCGAGGCATACAGCAATTTTGCTCTCAGAATGATAGAGCGCTTCCAACCGATTTATTTTAATTATGCACCTGAAGTAAGTGATCTCATTTTAAACGATCCTGACAAGTTCTCACACTTTATAATTTTTGCAGAGCGCGTTTACCAGAGTATCAAAAATATCCACCCTGACTTACCTCTAATGGCCTCAGTTGCTCTGAAAAGCCCTGACTCAAATGAAACTTCAATTATTGAGTCTAATTTTTCCAGATTATCTGATTTCGTCGATGTGGTTGGTATAAGTGTTTATCCCTATGCATTTTTCGAACACTCAAATAAGGGGGATCCGGCTAATTTACCAGCAGACTGGTTAAACCAGATATCTTCTATCGCTGGCGGCAAACCGACAGCCATAACTGAAACCGCTTGGATCGCTGAAAACCTGGTAATTCCTAGTTTTGGCTATTCTGAGCAAAGTAATGCTGACAAACAGAGTGAATACGTTTCTACTCTTTTAAAAACAGCAAATGATTTGTCTATGTCGTTTGTCATCTGGTTTACAGTTGTTGACTACGATACCCTCTGGAGTGGCATGTTAGAGCAGGATGATTTATCCAAGATCTGGAAAGATACTGGTCTGTATAACGAAGATTTGAACGCAAGACCTGCACTTGATGTTTGGAATTCATATTATTTAAGAGAGAAAGATATCTAAAATGGAGTTGTACACTTCGAATAACCCGAACATCCTTTGATGATGGTACAAGCCGGTTACGGGTCGTTTCTGGGAAAGACGCTGTAAATCCCAGGCAATGTTAAATGAGATGGTTATGCGCCTGCATCGGACCATACCGCAAATTCATTGCCACTTGGTTCAGTGAATTGAAAGCGACGACCACCAGGAAAGGTAAATATAGCTTTGATGACCTTGCCGCCAGCGTCGGTAACTTTTGTCAGTGTACCCTCTAGATTGTTGCTGTAGAAAACAAGAAGAGCCGCGCCATTGGCCGTACTGGAGCGCAATTTGGCTTTGAAGAAACCACCATTGAAATGCCACCATTCATGGGCTAGAGGACGGAACCCCGCCTTTAACATAACGCGCTTAAAAATATCTCGATTCTTTTGCTGCACTTTAGATATACTAAAGCCTATCTTCTTTAGAAAATAGTTCCATTAGATTGTGACGTGACTACTGTAGAATGGGCTAGGCCCCATATCTAATTTACATCCACTTTCATCATTAATGGTAATGTCTACAGCAATGCCCTTGGCCCGGACAGAAAAACGACTAGCAATAGTAATTTGTGCAAATAAAGCACTAAGTCCCTATTTGGTTGTAACATTAGTCTAGAAAATACTAATTGTTAACACTCTTATGATCAAAAGTTGTGTTTTTTTCCACAGTGGGCAACATGATTATTATCATTACTCATACATTTATAAAAACTCAAATCAGTACCTTTTGCATTTGAGCAATTATCATAAGTAACTCGTTTTTCAATCTTCGTCAATTCACTTTTTGTTTTTTCGTATTCTGTTTCACTTAAGTGACCTCCTTTATAATTTTTTTCGCCAACGGAAAGCATCGTATCGATGCCATCTTTAGCGTTGAATACTGCCTTTTTGCAGTCCAATTTGTTGACGTCGTCACTTCCAGTGTCTGTTGTTTTTAAAAATGCTGTAGCCATTTTCTTAACAGGATCCGTAAGCTTATAAGAACTTTCATCACTTTCTTTTGAGCAAGATGTTTTTACATTGGCATGCTTTAACTCAAGATTCGTGGAGGTATTTGAAACGATTGTTCTTTGAAACTCTTGTGATGACTCTTTTTCCTTCCCGCCTGTGATACTTTTAGTACGATTCATTACTAAAGTATTACCCTCAGTCTTCCAAGTCCCTGTATCAGTATTTATCGTCCCAAACATATTTGTTTCCTTTTTGTATGTTTTACCCGCATCTAAAGTTAGGTTAAAGGTGAAATCCCCATACTCTGAGGTCATATTGCAATTCCAGTTACCAATAATACTTTCCTCAGCTAGACAAGCGCCAGAAGAAACTATTGCTAAAATTAGGGTAGATGTTATTTTTTTTATTTATTTCTCTCTTATTTTTAAATATTAGTTGATTGTTATTTAGATTGTTACCGAATGCGGATAGGGGCCGTGCGAAGCAAAGAACCAGCGACAGAAAGGAGCTAACATGACACACTGGTTAATGCTATGACCAAGGTAATATGGAAAGACAGCAGCATGCCGTCTCACCTGCGTTATAACATGCTTTGCCATTACTGCCTTTTTTCCTTTTTTTTGAAGAAATTTCTATACTTGCTTCATTGCACACTTTAAATCGAGACCATGATTTAGATAGCATGATCACAACACCTTCTGTGCGGACAACGTTTAACGCCCATGATGAGCACGAGCCGTTTTGATGTAGTACGTTATGCGCACAACTATAACCTTTTCTTGGTGATATATATTTTTTGTACCACAAGATAAAGTTTTCGACTAAACGATCAATAATACTGTTCATTCAATTCACAGGTATAATGCCTAGATAAACGGCCAACCGTATGAAAGTCGGGTATCTGTTTTGTACACGTGAAGTTGATCCCATTGCTATACATTTCATAACAGCTTCATAACACCAAGTGTAATTGCATAAAAGTTTGGGATTAGAAATAGTGCTGTAAATATATTTTCTAGTAATTTTGAAGGTGGAGTTGCATCTGCTGCTGTCAAACCAGCAGACTGAAGAATTTCTTCTGCACTCTTTCCGCTGTTTTGCTCAGATTTTATGGACTCTAAACCAGCCTCACCACCGATCGCTAATCTGTTTCTTTCCTCTTCTTCGTTTTCTTTCTCAAATTTAAAATCATTATAAATTGCAAACATTAAAAGAATTGATGCAAGCACGACCAATGACATGAAAATCATATTATTATCAGTTGTTATGTAGTAATTATATGAAAGTAGGACGAGTAGTATGCATGTAAAGCCGCTTATTAATTCCCCAATTGCCGAAAACAAAACTATTTTATCCTCTGGCTTAATCAACTGTTTGATGCCAGAGAAGATTAAGAAAGCAAACCATACTAATGCTATCCAACTGTACCAAGGCATAAATTTCTCCTATATATTTTTGATTATCGCATGGCCTAACCGGATCGCATAGCGGAGCGATTCCGTGTTCAGTCCATTGCTAGAAATCTTAGTGATTGATAACATTATGCTTCGCTAAAATTTCATGAACTTCATTTGGAACAAACACAAACTCCGGCATATCACCTCCATCTAAAGAGATAAATCTTCCATTCTCACTCTCATTTTGAAACATTTCAAAACACTCTATAAAGTATTCACCTAAACTGTCTGAATATTGTCCTATTTCCCATTTATGGGGCTTACCGTTAAAAACAAACGAAAGAACAACATCGTCACCATCAGTTTCAGACTTCAAGTCTTTAAATTTCATTTTATTCATGGATCGTTTAGAGAATAACCTCAGAAGATCCTCATATCTTCACCCGCATCATTGTCTACACCCCAGTCTTCTGACCATATTTCGAAATGATTATCATCATAATGTTCTATAATTAGACCTCTGACATCGTATTTATCCGATATTTCATTTGCTTCAACAGATGATGGAATAATGTGATGCGCAACGAACATGAGTTGACCACCCTTCCTTCGATAAGAACTTGATTGTATTTTCGTCAACTACCTCATATTTGCTATCGCCATGAATTGTTGTATTTGGCCTGTAAGTACCTTCAGCAAACAGCCGCCTGGCCCACAAAACGAGAGGTAGTATTGTTCATCGTTTGCAGGGCCTATAGCCCACCCCCAGGGGTCTCTACAGCCTTCATCCTTATAAAATCCGCCCAAAGGATGTGATTCAGAACGAACAGCATTTTTTTCGATATGCCAGTTTGGTTTAGAGTTTAGGCCAAAGTACATAATGTATACCCATATTGCCCCTAGACCGCTTATAACGAGCAAAGCTAAGCCGCCAATTATTTTTAGAAGTGGTTTCATGATTTCTTTTCTAGTACTTAATGTCCGCATTTACAGCTGGATTGGCTCATAGTGAGTAATTTTATCGTGTAGCTAGCATTTATTGCTCCCAAGGTTGTTTAACTTTTTTATTATTTTCTTTTTCTTGCTTGCGTATAGCTCTCCAGTATAAAGGGGTTACTACCAACATTAAAATTAAACAGCCAATAAGAACAATATTTTTATAACTAATAGGTAGATTTAAAGCTTCATTTATTTCTGGATAGAAAAAAACGAAACCAACTAACAAGAACCCAATTATCATATATTTCCATTGCATGATTTATTTTTTAATACACATAACAGTTACGTTAACGAGCCCCCTTTCTCTCTTTACTATTTTATGAGTGTCTGCGCTCATGATTCAAAATACCCGTTTTCTTTTAGTTTCGCCACAGCGCTTTACCACGCAGTATCATTTAACTGATTATTAATTTCTTCGTGTCTGTTTTAATAACAATAACCACATCAGATAAATACTGATGCCATATCAATAAATCTATACCATATTCCTCTTCTATATTTTTCGTTAAGAGTGTGAATGGCTGGCTTGAGCGCACTGGGAGATATACCAAAATTAAAAGCTGGCAATTCCGTTAAATGGTCGATGTCCTTCGATTGTAGATCTGCCACATCTTGAAGCTGCCCTGGGGAAGTGACTTTGACTGGGCACACTGGTCTACCGGGTTGCAGGCTCTTGAAAAGAGCCATCCTACGCTTACCCGTACTTATGAGATGACTGATAAGGCGGTGGAGGAACCCGTAAATCAATAGAGGAAAAACGTCACTGACGTTGTATCGGAAATTTCTTCTTGCAACCAGACTCGCCGACTAGTCGATAAACTCCGAACGCTGCTATCTCGGATGGATCAACCGATTTCTCTATATCCATAAAGAGAAGTATCCCTGCGATTGAACTAATACTGATTTATACCTTTCTAGAACATTTAACGTTTCAACGCAAGGCTGTCAATCAACTCGGTCTGTGGCACTCAATTCAATTCTCTTTTTCTATGCCTATGTTTTGGTGCTTGTTAACACACTCATAAAAGCAAATACGCAACTCTACAGTTTTAAGATCTGAGGAATAAAAATCTTAAACAATTAAGATAACTGGACTATCTGGCTGATTATATGACTTATATCTGCTACCGGTATGTACACTATGGAAAGGAGTTATTGATTAATTCCAGATGAAGATTAAGAGTGCCACTTCCATTCTTCACTTACTCACTGCGGCACTGCGCAAGAAACGGGTGGCATACAGATTCAAACAAGTAGAGACTTTCACTAACGCCACACATCCAAACCATTACGCAAATATGACCTACGAATCGAATAATCAATCGATGGAGATAACTGATCCCACCTCCGGTCAGAGAAACTACACGCGCATCGCCAATGCCATTGAGTACATTCGATCCAACTCGCGTAGACAGCCCTCTCTCGCTGAGATTGCCTCAGCTGTCCATCTCAGCGAGCACCATCTGCAACGCATCTTCAGTGAATGGGTAGGTATTTCTCCGAAACGTTTCCTACAGTATCTCACCAAGGAGTACGCCAGGCAGGCCCTTATGGCATCGAAGGATCTACTCTCCGCCAGTCTGGAGAGTGGGCTCTCAGGCCCGGGAAGATTGCACGATCTGATGATCACATGTGAGGCCATGAGTCCGGGTGAGATTAAACAGCGTGGTCTAGGCCTGACCATCTCGTTTGGCAGCGCCGACTCTCCTTTCGGTGACGCTTTGATCGCGTGGACTGACCGTGGCATCTGTGCACTGAGCTTTTATGATCAGGGCGGTGCCGAGCAAAAGAGTGGCTTGGCCCATGCATGGCCTGAAGCCACACTAAACCGTAGTGACAAGGCTGCCTGTGCATTAATTAAGCAGATCTTCTACAACAAGCCTGAACCAGGAAAACTACATCTGCTGTTGAGGGGGAGCAACTTTCAGATCAAGGTTTGGGAGGCACTGCTGAACATCGGTACATCCAGACTCATCTCATACGCCACCCTTGCCCAGATGGTCGGTTCACCCAAGGCACAGAGGGCGGTCGGTAGTGCACTTGCTGAAAATCCGATTGGCTATTTAATACCTTGTCACCGGGTGATCAGAAGCAGTGGTGATAGCGGTATTTACCGGTGGGGAAGTGACAGAAAGCTGGCGATGCTGGCTTGGGAGGCGGCTAAAAAAGATAGTGATAATCCAGTGATCTGACCAGCTCAACTCCTTAAATCTCGCATCTGAGCCCGGCAGAAATTTCAGAGAAATCCTTAACCGCGAGAAACTCCCCATCCTCTCTCACCGGCTGTTTTGAGTCAGGCTTCAGGATCGCCAGTATCCACTCTATGCCATACGCTTGAGCAGACTTGAGCACTGCAGGGCTGTCATCGACAAACAGGGTGCGCTTGGGGTCAAAGGGGTGGAGGTTCTGAAATCGATTCCAGAATTCCGGATGCTCTTTTGGCAGACCCAGCTGATGGGATGAAACCACTTGGTTGAAAAATCCTGCGAGGCGGGTTTTTTCCATCTTCAGCGCCAATGTCTTCTGATGGGCGTTGGTAACCAGCACCCGCTCCTTGCCTGCACACATGAGCTGATCGAGAAAGTCGATGACATGAGGGTGCACAGAGATCAGGTGATCAACCTCCTCTTTCAGCAACACAATATCGAGCCCTAACTCTCTGCTCCAATGATCCACGCAGTACCAGTCGAGTGTCCCTTCGACGCTTTTGTATCGCCCCAGTAACTCTTCAGTCGCTTCTGCGAGGGGCATCCCTTTTGCCTCGGCATAGCGTGCGGGCACATGCTCCAGCCAAAAGTGGTTATCAAAATGGAGATCCAGCAAGGTGCCATCCATATCCAGTAATACACAATCGATCTCTTTCCAGGGAATCATGATATTGCTCTGCTGCTGTTTTGTGGCCACTATTGTCTCATACTGTTTGAAGATTCGCAGTTGCTCATCAATACCCGCCTTTGAATCTGCTTTGAGGCTGATTACTGAATAGCACCAATCTGACGGCTGTTCCACTAACGCCCAATCACCCAGAAGCAAGCATAAATGCCCCTCTCTCTTGACTGGAGAGGGTGAGCATCAAGGGTTTGATACAATTGAAGCGTAAACTGTACTACCTCATCAATCCTTGTTTTGTAAATTGTTGATGTAGTTGATGAATATCCCCCTCTCCCGTGTATAGACCGGAGTCAAGGGTAACGGGTGTTCGGAGACATGGGTAACACATTTAAAGTTCATCGATGCGGGTTCCTCAAGTCTATTTCAGCGACCTGTATCTGGCAGAAATTGACTGAGAATCCCCCCCTCTCCCCCAACCCCTCTCCCGCAAGGGGAGAGGGGAGTTGTAATCGATGTCCTGGTTGTTCGCTGTGAATGACGCCCCGGTTGCACACTGCCCCCCTCCTGTTGGAGAGGCAGAGGTTTTGTGACTATTCTGACCTTCATTCTCTGCTGCGTTACGCACTTTCGTCTCTCAAATCTCTATCAGTAAGAGAAACCAACGACAATTAACTCGTTGTCACAATAATCATCGAAATGATTGGAGAAACAGTGCACCAATCTGATAATTGATGGATCTATTGAAGACATACCCAGGCATGACAGATTAGAATCACGCTTACTCTGAGCACGTCGCTCACCTCTAAATCATTTGAAACCACTATCAACAGAAGAAAGCGTGACCAAGCCTAAAATAGTCTCACAAAAATTGATTGCTGAAACACGGATATTCCGAGTCGAACAGCTTGGACTGGAGTTCAGCAATGGAGAAAAACGAACCTATGAGCGCCTTCTCGGCGGCGAGAGAGGTTCTGTTCTGGTAATCCCGATGCTGGATGATGAAACTGTGTTGATGATTCGGGAGTATTCCGCAGGCAGTCAGGACTACCAACTCGCCCTCCCCAAAGGAAGAATGGAAGAGGGAGAAGACCCACTGCAGGCTGCCAACCGGGAGTTGCGTGAGGAGGTTGGCTATGCTGCAAGACAGCTTAGAGTGCTGAAAACGTTCACTATTGCACCTGCCTACATCCAGCATCACACCTATGCTATCCTTGCCCAGGATCTCTATCCTGACAAGTTGACAGGTGATGAGCCAGAACCCATCGAAGTAGTTCCCTGGAAACTTTCGGACTGGGAAAATTTAATCTCACAGCCAGATTTAACGGAGGCACGCTCCATCGCAGCGCTTTGCCTGGCAAGGAATGTTTTGTTATGACTTTACCACTCCCACTCGATCAACTCCTGGATCTGATTCAACAAGCAGGCGAGGCGATCCTGCAGATCTACGATACCGAGTTCGAGATCGAAACCAAAGAGGATAACTCCCCGCTCACAGCAGCCGATCTGGCCGCACACAATTTGATTGTCTCCAATCTGGAAAAACTTACGCCAGAGATCCCGGTACTCTCTGAAGAGTCGGCGAAAATCGCCTATGACACTAGAAAGAGTTGGAACCGCTACTGGCTTATCGATCCATTGGATGGCACCCGTGAGTTCGTTAAAAGAAATGGAGAATTCACTGTCAATATCGCTTTGATAGAGGATGGCAAAGCTGTGTTTGGTGCCGTCTATGCCCCAGTTATGAAAACCCTCTACTACGGCATTCCTGGCAAGGCTGCGAGCAAACAGATAGGCAATGAGCCTCCACAGCCAATACGTGTGGCATCAGAGCGTCGACAACCGACCCTGGTTGCTGGCAGCCGTTCCCATGCCGGTGATTCACTTAAAAGATTTCTGGACAAGCTGGGTGATCATCAACTGGTCAGCATGGGCAGCTCCCTAAAACTCTGCCTGGTTGCAGAAGGCAAAGCCGACATCTACCCACGTCTAGGCCCTACTTCAGAGTGGGATACGGCAGCAGCACAGGCAGTGGTCGAGGCAGCCGGGGGGCAGGTAACAACCCTGGATATGGCACCGCTCAAGTACAACACCAAGGACTCATTGCTGAATCCCTACTTTCTGGTATTTGGTGATGCCTCTGTCGACTGGTCTGAGTATCTGGATTAAGCCTTCCAGAACTGGTGGCTTACAGCCACCATGTGGCCGATACATGAGCTGATCAAAGCCCCCTTAAGCAAGACAATAGATTCACAGAATCATTTTGATGTAGTCCATGCTCTCCGACATTAATTTACGCAACTGCGTTGAGGGTATTGCATCACATCTGTTTTAAGGGTGAAAACACTGAAGTGATTCAGAAACAGAAGAGACCACGACTATGGTTAAATCACCAGGTTACTGGAAATCTGCTCTGTAGGGTGCGGCCCTGCCGCACCACGCCCAACTAAACGAAAACCACCTGACGAGCCGGGCAACAGAGAGTTTGCTTCTACCGACACTGGGACAGTCGAGGGAACTCTCTGGAATTTCTGTAGCATTCAACTCCTGATGGTGCGGCAGGGCCGCACCCTACGATTCATCATGGCCATAGCAAGGTAGCCTGGATGAAGTGATACGGAATCCGGGATGATTGGTGCACTGCTCTCC